>WRCE01000008.1 GCA_009784005.1 Candidatus Methanimicrococcus labiotermitis | reverse complement strand
TCGCTGCTCGCTGCTCGCTGCTCGCTGCTCGCTGCTCGCTGCTCGCTGCTCGCTGCGAGCAGACGGTGGGTACCTACATCATACATAAACCTTTCCCTCCAAAACCAAAAAACAAGTCTATCAATAACAAAACACACAAAGTAGTCGATGAGTACAATAGTATACAACCGGGGTTGTTGATTAGTATTATCATCTACGATTCACATAATTTAAGTAAAATCATAAAATGATAGATGGAAAGCATCATTTAAGGTGCACATAAAAGATTTATTAAAGTGACATAATAAAACATAGCATATAGAAATTATTATTAATATACAATCTGACTGAATAAAAAAAGTTTAGCAAGGTTCCCCCTGTGACAGTTTTGAGAGAGGAGTGGGATAAGTAATGATGACAAATATGTTAAAAATAGGGTTTAAATGCAATTATATGTCATGATAAATATGCCTCTGTTCTTATTCTGTCTTTATTATGACCTGTTTTCATTTTTCCTGTAAACCCTTTTTTTGAAAACTTTTAAAGATAAAACCGAGCTTTCTGTCATTCTATCATTTTATCATCTTGTTATTCATTAATTCATTCTAAATTCATTCAAATTCATTCAAATTCATTCAAATTCATTCAAACTCATTCTATCAAAAACAGGAGCTAAATCAATGACATCATCATTCCTCAAAGAAGGAGACATCGCGCCCGATTTTTGCTTACCGGACAGCCGTTCTGAAAAAATATGTTTGAAAGATTTCAAAAGCGGATGGGTTGTTCTTTATTTCTATCCCAAAGACGGGACGGCGGGGTGTAAACAGGAAGCTGTTGACTTCAGTGCCGCGAAAGAAGAGTTTGAGGAAAACGGGGCTGTTGTTCTCGGCGTCAGTAAAGATACTGTGGTTTCACATCAGAAATTTATTGAGAAAAACGGGCTTACTGTAACGCTTTTGGCAGATACCGATTTGACGGTTGTCAAGGCTTTCGATGTTTGGAAACTTAAAAAGTTTATGGGAAAAGAAAGCATGGGGACCGTGAGGACGACGTTTTTAATCGGAGCGGGAGGGGAAATTGAAAAGGTTTGGAACAATGTTCGCGTGAAAGGGCATGTTGATGAAGTTTTGAGGGAGTTGAAAGAGAGGAAGGGGAAAGGGAAAGAGTAAGAGTTGCTCTGTGTCGGCAATGTCGGCAGGATGTATTTTTCTGTCAGTGATTTTTATTTTCAACCGGTGACAATTTGTCACCGGTTCATCTCGGGGTCAGTAAAAAGAAGGTTTGGAACAATGTTCGCGTGAAAGGACATGTTGATGAAGTTTTGAGAGAGTTGATGAAGAGGAAGGGGAAAGAGTAAGAGTTGCTCTGTGTCGGCAACATCGGCAGGATGTATTTTTGTGTCAGTGATTTTTATTTCCAACCGGTGACAAATTGTCACCGGTTCATCTCGGGGTCAGTAAAAAGAAGGTTTGGAACAAAGTTCGCGTGAAAAGGCATGTTGATGAAGTTTTGAGGGAGTTGAAGAAGGGGAAGAGGAAAGAGTAAGAGTTGCTCTGTGTCGGCAATGTCGGCAAGATGTATTTTTCTGTCGGCGGCAAGCATTTTCAAACCGTGACGAAATGTCACGGTTTCACTTCCCTCTGCGACAAGGCGTTGTATCAGCTTGCGCCGATATACAGTCGGATCAATACTCTTCGATAAAAACGCACAAACATCAACGATAGAGAAATACCATTTATCTGCTTCAGTATCCCAATGAGTGCGTATAGATTTTCAAACGGTGACAATTTGTCACCGGTTCATTTCGGGGTCAGTAAAGATACGGTTGTTCACATCAAAAATTTGTTGAAAAAAATGAGCCTGCGATCACGCTTTTGGAAGCATGTCGGTGATGTTTTGGGAGAGTTGAAAAGAAGGAAGGGGAAAGGGAAATGAGCGGGATGAAAAGACGATTAAAAGCGATGTAAAAGAGATTTATTCATCAAGAACGTTCGCCTCACGAATGTCTTGACATATTTTTTTCCAATCAGATTTGTCTTTAAGATTCGCTTCATATTCATTTTCACAATCAGTTAATAAATTTAAAGACGAAAAGACTCCGGTACAGTTTTCAATATCTATTTCCAAACTAAAATCCGTGTTTTTAATTATCCACTCTGCTTGTATTTTTCCATCCGATGTCGGAAAAATGTGAGGAGAAGGGAGATCTTCTTCAAAAAATACATCAAAAAAGTCTGCTATACGATCCAAAGCTGCTGATGAGAATTTCGTTCCTTCGCCGTCAAACCATCCGTCTTTTAAAGCGGCAATCTCGTGTAACATGACTCTCGGATCCATTGGAAATTGTCAACTCCGGTGCGGTAAATGAACAATATCAGTCGTTTTGCTCCTCGTGATATATTTTGGTAAAAAACGCAATCATATCATCAGCGGAAATGACGGTTTTTGACGGTTCCGTCAAATCAAGATTTCCTCTTGCCTTGATCCACGGGTCTTCGTTGTGCGTTAATGATTCAAGCTGATGGCCCGAGAATTCGCCGTAGGTGTTCCAAACAATTTCCAAAAGCTCAATGTCGGCGGAATCAAATTTCGGGGCAGAACCTTCCAAAGAGATGTTGTCCCAACCCATGTGTCTGTATTTATTATATAAAACGAGATTGACGGGACCGTGAATCCATGCCTGAAATTCATCTCTCCGACACAACGGCTTTCGGCGAAGCGCGTAATACCAAGCAACTGCGTAGTAAGATAATTTTTGGAGCTTTTTGTGAGGCATTGGCTCAATATCTAAAAACCAATTTGCCACATCTGTAATGTCGTGTTGCGGCGTTTGTGTCATGTGAAAATCCCCCAATTGCCAAACAGACGGTTATGTGATATAAATTTAATTATTTAGTCAGTTATTTATTTGTTCGCCCGTTACCATTTATTTCAGAATTATAAATTTGCCGCGGTTTAAAATCAATCGCCCGCCGGCCTCGAGCGTTTTCACTATTTGTATTCGTTGTTTCAAAAAAGTGCTGAAAAAAATGCTTAATTATCGGCTGTCATATTTCATTGCCGCCGCCTTTTTCATAAATCACCACGCCAACCCTGTCAATATGTTCACGAAGGGCTTCGTTTTTGACAGAATTGTAGGCGACGACATCGAATTTGTATATGAACGGCAACTCTTCCAAATCACATTTGACCTTCTCGGTTTCTGATGGAATGATATCGCCGTAAAGGGCGATGTCAACATCGGAATTTTTTTTGTAGTTGCCCTTGGCACGTGAACCAAAGACGACCGCTTTTTGGATAGACGGCGTATCCTTAAACACGGCAGAAATAACGTGTATGTTTTCCAAGCCAAGCGCATCGCTCATTTCATTCAGCTCCTGATTTAAGTTCCTTATTCATAAAAAACAAGTATTCTTTTTCAAGCTCCTGCAAGTAATCGCTCTTTATTTTAGCAGCGAAAACACTCGCAGACTCCCCTAAATCATACATATGCGGGATGTCGTTTCTGGTGACCATCATATCCAAATATATATCGCCGTTAATTCCGGCATCGTTGAATAGGCCAAAAATGGCGCACTCTTTGATCACACCCCTTGGCGTTAACACGGTCGGCGCGGCACCGCAGAATACTAAATAATCTTTGAAAGTCTTCCAGCCCAGATCAAAAGTGTATTCAAACAGCTGAGTGATACCATCGATCTCCAACAGAGAGTATTGATCAATATCCTTGTCTTCCAGCGCGCTCTGCAGAAGTAAAAACGCGCGGCTATAGTTAGAAAAACGTTGTTTCCAACGTATATCTGTGTCACGAATACTCATATTAAATCCCCAACATAATGAGCGGCCGAAAATCTCAAATACATCTCATGCCGCCACACATTTTTCACTACCCGTATCCGTTATTTCTCATAAAGATGTTAAAAAAAATACTGTAAAAATTGTTTCAAAATTGTTTAAAAAAACACCGCAAAAATTAAAAAAAAATTAATCGGCGAACCGATTAAAATTAATTTTTGCGCAGAAGGTGGTAAGCGATGAAAGCCATAATGAAAGCGGCAACGCCGTATGCCATGTATTTTTCATCCTTCTTAAAACGGGGTTCTTTCTTGCTTTTCTTCGCGGATTTCTTTTCATCCTTATTTTCGCATCTCTCGTTTCTGATATTTTTCAAAAGCTCGGCGTAATACATTTCTTTGTCTTTCAACATCTTCTTGCCGCTTTTGAATTTTTCACCGAGGATTTCATTGAGTTCATCAATATCAATGTCGATGTCAATGTCTTCCCATTCTTTGTTGTCGGCGTTCACGGGAATGGAACGAGACGCGCCGGATTTCGCGGCGGGTTTTGCGGCGGGCCTCTTAGCACCTGCTGTCGATTTTGCGGCAGGTTTCTTGGCGGCAGCTGCTGTTTTTGACGCGGCGGGTTTAGCGGCAGTCTTCGCGGCGGGGGCTGATTTCGCGGCAGGTTTCTTAGCTGCTGCAGTCGGTTTTGCTGCCGATTTTGCTGCCGGTTTTGCAGTTGATTTAGCGGCAGGTTTCTTGGCTGCTGTTGCCGGTTTTGCGGCTGTTTTTGCTGCCGGTTTTGCAGCGGCCTTTGCGGCGGGGGCAGATTTTGCAGCGGGTTTCTTGGCGGCAGCTGCTGTTTTTGTTGCAGGTTTCGCGGCGGCCTTAGCGGCGGGTTTCGCAGCAGGTTTCTTGGCGGCAGCTGTTGTTTTTGTTGCCGGTTTCGCGGCGGCCTTTGCGGCGGGTTTTGCGGCAGGTTTCGCGGCGGGTTTTCTTGCAGGTTTAGCAACCGGTTTTGCAGCGGAGGCTGTGTCTTCTTGAATGGCGGGTGCCGTTGTTTCGGGGAAAATATTATCCATAATTTTACACCTTCTTTTGAGTTTTAATCAGTCAGATTTCTTCTGAAATACGAACAAAAAAAATGATAATGCACAGTAATTTAATATTTTGTATCTTTATATAAGCCTTCGCAACCCTTAGGTTTCGCGCGAAAAAATTATTTGCGCGAGAAGGAATTCATACGTATGAATAGTTCACATGTTATTGATTATATAAAAAATGATGACACAATCTGTCTGTAAAAAAAATCAGAAATAGGGAGGAATGTATGTTACCGTTTTGCTGATGTCAGCAAAACAGTATAGATGAGAAAGATAAGAAAGATAAGAAAGATGAGAAAAACGAGAAAGATGAGATGAACAAAATCAACAAAAAAAGCGGTTACCGCATTTCTTTTTAAAATGCGGGAACGAATTTTTTTGAGAAATATGATTTGAATTTTCAATTCATCAAATTAATTTTCCGATCGGGAATTTATCTTCGCCGACAAGTTTGATGCCCAACTCTTTTGCGTTTTCCTCAAGCATCACATCCACCATCGCGACGGATGGGGCGACGTATTTGGCGTTTTCTATCGGGCCGTAAAGCAAGAAGTTGGCGCCCATTGCCTGAGCCACTAAATTCGTTCCGACATCCGCGGGCAAATAGTATTCTTTGGGATTTTCTTTTGTCTTTTTGAACTCGCGTATCCAGTCCCAAGCCGAAGCCGTGTTGTGAAAACCGCCGCCGACGGGATAGCCCAAGTGTCCTTTAATCGCCGTAATGCCGCGCATCGAAGAGCCGGCGCCCGAGCCGAGGGGGACGGCGGCGACGTCAATCAAAGGCTTATCGATACCGCAGATTTTTGAAATCTCCAAAAGACCGCCGGACAAGCCGGTTCCGCCTTTTTCCAAGATTTCAATTTTACCCAGAACCGTCGGGTCGACCGCGTTGAACGCCAAAACAATGGAGGCGTTGATGCCGCTTTCCGTCAAAGCCCGAATTTCGTTTTCTTCGATACTGGCGTTAACGGAATTGTAAACGGCGCGCTCGCAAACACCGATTTCGGTCGCGTAAAGAGCGGCTGCCGCGCGCACTTCGCTTGAGGACGAGTCCATCAAAAACGGCGTCTTGTCATCAATTTCAATAAACCAGTCAATGTAACTCTGAATCGCTTCGGGCGTTTCACCGACCAATTGATTGGCGCAGACAACACCCGTTTTATCACAGATTTCAAGCTGCTCGTTCCATAATTTTTCCGCGGCCGCCTTATCAAAAATGCCTTTGTCGGCGTCCGTCACGATTTTATGGCGGTTGTAAAACATTGTCCCGATAATGACGGTCGGGACTTCGCCGGGCTGGCCGCCGAAGCGAACGCCGCCGATATCATAAATTTCCTGCTTTTTCTCGAATTTAAACATAATCTTAACTCCTCAGTGCCCGGTACCCAAAATAATAAAGCCGATGTGTTTCAAAAAAATATACAACAAAAACAAAGCGGCAGCCGCGATAACGCCGTAAATAAGACCTGTGTCTCTGCCGATTTTCTGCCCCGTTCTCTGCGCGACTTCGGCGCGGACAAATTCCACTTTCTCATCCAAACGGTCTAACCGTTCCGTAATTTCTTCATACGCCGAGATTTCGGATTCATTGCCGTTTTGGAAATTGATTTTCATATCGTTCATGGGATTCCTCGATTAACTTTCCTTTTGCCTTTTTCCGCCTTAATTTCCGCCTTATTCAGTCTTAATTTCCGCCTTATTCAGTCTTAATTTCCGCCTTAATTTCAGCCTTAATTTCAGTCTTATTCAGTCTTGTTTCCGCCTTTTCCGTTTCAAATAATCCCGATCATAAACCATACCGCCAGCGGTATGAGCAAAACGAAAACAACGGCCGTCAAAAAACCGGCGGCAAATCCGATCTTTCGTGTCGATAAAATACCCGAATCCGGTTTTTGAGCTCTGGAAATGAGCTGAGAACGGTAGCCGATGCTCGCTACCAGCTCGTCCAAATACGCCATCCGATTTTTAACATTAGATTTTCCGCTCATTTGTTTTCCTCCGCCCATTTTCTTCCCGCCGTCTTCTTCCAGCCGTCTTCTTACCGCCGTCTTTTTTTCACATAAGAATTCACTAAAAATTCACCAAGAATTCACGAATTTAAGAATTTAAGAATTTAAGAATTCACCAAAGAATATACAATATCGTCAAAACGATCGCCGTCAACACAAATCCGATGACGAATCCTTCCATTTTGCCTGCCAAAAATCCGGCTTGGAATTTGTGATAATCGCCGATGCCGGCAATCTTTTGATCAAGGGATTTCAAACGCGTAATCATTGTCAAAGTCGATATCTCGGAAACCGATACGCTGCCGCCCGTATTGCCGGCGTTTTTGAAATCGCCGCCGTCTTCCGACGAATCATCGCCGGCGGATTTTCCTTTGTCATTGTCGCTTGGCAAAAGCGGCGCGGCGGGAAAAGCGCCCGGGTCGTCGGCTTCGCATTCTTTGATTTTTTGTGAAATCGCGCCGATGTCTTCGACGTTAATCATGTCGATACATTTGATTTGTTCCATGAATCTTTTCACGGCGTTTTCCGACAAATTTTCAATGTAAGGAATCGCCCCTTTCGCGCCGACGATTCTGTTCTTGGAAATACCGTTTTGATGAAGCATCAAAATCGCCTCGCCGGTGATGTGTCCTTTCACTTCGGCGCCGGCAACGATTAAAAATCGGATATTCGGGTTCGCGACAATATGAGAAACCAGCTTTTCAATACCCAAATTCTCCGTCTTACAGGAGCCGGAAATGGCGGCGCCGGCGCTGATTAACTCATCGTCGTCCAAGTGAGAACCGCAGGTCACGACCGCGACGCAGGAATTTTTGTCACCTGTTTTGTATTCCCCTTTCAGCATCGGCCAGCCGTCAGCGGCAGCGATTTTGTTTCCGCTTCCATCCGTCATCTCAAGAACCTCCGTACATGATTCTGAATAAAATAAACGCGAGGCCCGAAATAATCAAACCCGCGATCAAACCGTAGAAAAAATTGGTGATAAAACCTGCGCTGACAGACGTTTTTTCCCGGCCGCGCCACGAATTTGTCAGCGGTTTGTCGGGCTGCAACGAATCCACTAAACCGTCAACGATGTGCTCGGTTTCGTCCAATTTTTTAATAAGCGCCATCATAGAGCGGTTAGAAGCGGCGGTTTTTTCTTTTGAAATCACCGAAGTCAGCGGATCCATAACCAGCTCCGTTTCCGGCGCAATGCGTATTTTCAATTCAAATCCTCCTCGCCGGGAAGCAAGCCTGTACTCGTTATTTTCCAAGCGTCCCTCTGAATGTAAGTCCAATATCTGTAAGATGTAAGAAGTATGAAAACAATTGAAATAAAGATTGTGACAAGCGGCCCGACAACATCTCCCGATAAGAAAGAAACGATGCCCAGAACAAACATGACCAAAAAGCCGTCTAAAATCGCCAGCGTGCGCGTTCTGTCGGCCGCCTCATCCGGCCCCAAATTCGCGTTAAACGCGTGGAAAATCGCCAGCGAACAGCCGATAAACCCGAGCGCCGCGACGCCGACCCCGATGAAATTCTGAAGAATAAAGCCGCTGTCAAGCGTGCCGCCGATAACAATTGCCGACGCCGTCATTGCAAGCGTACTTCCGACAGCCATTTCAGACATCCTTTTTTCCATTGACGGAATATTCATGTGAAGAACTTTGTTGATCAAAAAACCGCTGACCCACCCGATAATCAAAGCCAAAACCGCGCAAACGGCCGGCCCCCAAATCGAATTCAGCGACAGGGAATAAAGAGAAATGACGCAACCGATTCCGATGCTGAACATGCCGACCGACGGAACGCCTGTACCGAGTCCGTATTTAGAAATTTTGCGAACGGCTTCCGACGCGAAAAGAATCGCGAAAATCATGCCGAACCCCGCCATGAAAGCAAAGCCCGTGCCGGGCCAAAGCGCCGCCGCGTATATGCCCGAAAGGCACAAAAGAGTACCCACAATGGGGTTGGCGAGCAAAAAGGGCTTTCCGCCCTTTGAAGCCGAACGTGATGATGAGCGTGATGGCGAAGGGGATGACGATAATGACGAAGATGATGGTGAATGGGATAACGAAGATGATGACGATGATGATGACGAAGATGATGACGATGATGACGAAGGTGATGACGGTTGAGATAACGGTTGAGATGACCGCGCGCCTGTGCTCATATGAATCCCCCGAAATTGATGAATGTCAAAAGACACAGCGCGCCGCAAATAAAAGTCACGGCGGCCGACACGACAACGGATCTGGCCAATTTTTTGAATTTCTCGTCGTAAAACCCTTCAATCGTGCCGCCGATGTTGTAAGAGGCGATGACCGCGTTGATGAAGAAAAGAGCGATGGACAGGATGACCGCCAAAACAATAAACAGAGCGGATGACACTTGAGTGGTTCGGATTAAAGCTTCGTAAATCAAAGAACCGCCGGCGCCGCCCAAGAAACCGCCGAAAATGCCGCTGATGAACGAAGCGGTCGGAACGCCGTGCCCTTCGGTTCCTTTGGAAACATAAATGTCCTGACGGTCGTTCGTAATCGGGTCGCGAACCGCTTTACCGGATGCCGGCGGAACGCCGATGCCGTAAATATAACCGATGTTGGACATCAGCATCACCAATGAAATCATAACGGCGGCACCGATACCGCCGAGAATGATGCCGAGAAACATGTTTTGCGTTTCAACAGAGACAGCAACCGCAACCAAGAGGCCTGACAAGCCGGAACCTGCCGCCAGTTGAGTCGTGCCGGTCCCAACGCCCGTTGCCTGCGCCATCGCCGCCGGCGCGCCGCCGACGGGGATTAAATGAACGCTGAGCGTAATCAAAATGCCGCCGAGCGTAACAAGCAGCAACAAGAAGAAAACGAAGGCGGGATCGGATGCCCCGAAAATGGAAAACAAGATTGTTTCAATCGTTGATTCAATCATTCAACAATCTCCGTTTTCTCTTCTTCGCGGTACGGGCCGAATTTTCGGCGGGCGGACTTTTCCAAAATTCTGTTTGCGATAATCGTTAAAAGAATAAACAAAACGCCGGCAACGATGCCGACCCAACTGACAATGCTTCCCCACGCGGGGTTAAACAGAATTGTCAGCCATGATGTGATGAACAAAACGCCGGCGAACGTGATTCCCGTTGTCGGCCCGCCGAATTTGGCGGAAAACCAAGAATTGTCAATGCCTGACCGGATGCCGGATTCCGCTTTTCTGACAATGTTTCCTGAATATGCCGCGTTCACGCCGGCCCCGAATTCCAGATTTTGAAACTGCCGTTCCGCGCCGTACTGAATGTCGCCGACAGAAGAACCGATAGAGCCGACCATAATGCCGAGAAGAAAAGCCATCACCGGAATCGGAACGGGATTTCCGAGATACGTTTGCATCAAATACGCGATAATCAAAATACAGGCCGTTGTCATGAAAGCGTAAGCGCCGATCACGGGAAGATTCCGTTTGAAAACATCCATGTAAAGCGGCTGTTTGAAACGGCTTTGACTGGCGATTCGCCCAAAAAAAGACGTCGCAGAAAGAAAGAGATGTAAAACCGTCGCGACCACTGAGCCGCCGACAATTGCGGTAATCACCGGCAGTTGAAAAGCGGACGCAAAAACGACAGCAGACACAGCGCCGACCGCCGCGTTAAACGCGTTTGAAAGCGGCTCACCCGAAATGGCTTTATTAAAAAGGCGATGCGGATACTTCATTTGCGGAGCCAGCTGGACCTGTGAATTCGGATTGCTTTGGGAACCTACAACCGACTCCAAATCTTCGGTGTAGCCTGCAATCGCGGCAACGGCGCCGATAAGCGCCAAAATGCCCATTCCGAACAGCGGATCCATTCTTTCTCCTTCTCCGTTAATTTTCCCGTTATTCAATCCTTAAGGATTTTAAAGCTTCCCGCAACTAATTCAAACTTCTATTTAATTTTAATCGCCGATTTATTTAAAAATTATTCCCTTAAATTCAGCCCCGCCGCCGCCTGTCTTTTTCTGATTAATGTTTGTATATTTGTTTTGTATTTTGTTTTGCCTTTTGTTTTGCATTTTGTTTTGTATTTTGTTTTGTATTTTGTTTTGCCTTTTGTTTTGCATTTTGTTTTGCATTTTGTTTTGCATTTTGTTTTGGATTATTGTTTGCATTTTGTTTTGTCGTTTGTACAAATTTTATTAAACCATCACGCCGTATTCTTCATTAATACAATTCGTGAAACATTTGTCATACAATGGTGAAAATATGTCTGTTTTCATTTTACTCAACTGCAAAACTTTTGATGAAGGAACCGGCGAAAATGCCGTGAAGCTGGCAGAGGCCTGCCGTGAAGTCGCACAGTCTGCCGGCGTTGAGATTGCAATCGCCCCGCAAATTCCTGATATTTACCGCACTGCAAAGTCAGTGGACATTCCCGTTTTTTCCCAGCACGTCGACGGCGCCGGCCCGGGCAGCCATACCGGCGCGATTTACGCCAAAGCGATCAAAGAAGCCGGCGCGGCCGGCAGTTTGATAAATCACTCGGAGCGCCGCTTGACGCTCGCGGATATTGAAAGCGCTGCCGCCGCTTTGAAGAAAAATAAAATGTCGAGCGTGATTTGCGTGAACAACGTGTCAACGGCAGCCGCTGCCGCGGCCTTTAATCCGACTTACGTCGCGATTGAGCCGCCGGAATTAATCGGGTCGGGGATTTCTGTTTCAAAAGCGAACCCTGATATCATTACCGACTCGGTGGACGCTGCCGCCCGAATCAACCCCCATGTAAAAGTATTGTGCGGCGCCGGCATTTCACAAGGAGAGGATTTGAAAGTAGCCGTCGAGCTCGGCGCCAAAGGCGTTTTGCTGGCATCAGGGATTGTGAAAGCGGATGACCCGAAAGGTGCGCTTTACAATTTGGTTTCGTTGATTTAAGTTGTAAAATTTTGTTGCAAAATTTAAGTTGCAAAATTTAAGTTTTAAAATTTAAGTTCCATAATTTAAGTTGCAAAATTTAAGTTGCAAAATTTTAGCGCGGCCTTTGACTCAAAAAAAGCCGCCGTCATGAAAATGTATATAAAATAAAAGTGATTTAAATATAGGAAAGAACAAAGAAAACGGACCTGAAATCCGTTAACTTTTGCTTATCCGTTCACACAATTCAAAGAGGAAATGACAATGAAATATTATGCAAAGCGCCTTCTCGACAACAAAAAAGTGATGTCGACCGATGCTAAAGAAATCGGCATGTTACAAGATATTCAAATTAACGCGAAAACCGGAACAATCATGGATTTAGTCGTCCGCCCCGCAGAAGGTTTGGACACAACCAAATACCAAAAAGAAGAAGAAAACATCTTAATCCCGTTCAGCTCTGTCAGCGCCGTCAAAGACTATGTCATTGTCGACAAAGATAAAGCAAAAGTGTACACGGCAAGGTAATATTGCCGCTTTTTCTTTTTCACTTTTCCTTTTTTCACTTCTTGACTTTTTTTTCACTTCTTGCCTTTTTTCCGCTTCTTGCCTTTTTTCTGATGACTGCATCGGCAAATAATGATTATAGCCGTTCATTCCGATTCCGTTCTTCGCTATGCTCAGACCGTAATTCGTAATGAACGGTCGGTTTGAGGGGCTAAAAAATAATAAAAAACGAAACACCGATTTTCGTTGATTTTATTCAAAACCCGAACGCCACTTTTCCAAAAACCTGAAAGATAAGTTTAGAGAAAAAAGGCGTTCCCTTTTCTTATTTTCTTGAAGAAGGGGGTGTTTCATTTCTCTCAGTTCTTCTTCAAAAAGTTCAAGTACGACCGCAATTTCGGATTTCGGGAGCGAAGCGGACGAAAGACGAAAATGCGGCGCGCGACTTATTCTCATCAATAATTGTCAGTACATTTTTCTCATCAGTATTCTCATCAGTACAGATTGACAAAGAACCGGCAACTGCATCAGTACAGATTGGAAATAAACAAATAGCAGCGGCAGTACAGATTGGAAATAAACCAACAGCAACAGCAAATAATGATAATAGCCGTTCATTCCGATTCCGTTCTTCGCTGCGCTCAGACCGGAATTCGTAATGAACGGTCGGTTTGAGGGGTTAAAAGAGAATAAAAAATAAAACACCGATTTTCGTTAATTTTATTCAAAACCCGAACGCCGCTTTTCCAAAAACCTGAAAGATAAGTTTAGAGAAAAAAGGCGTTCCCTTTTCTTATTTTCTTAAAGAAAGGGGTGTTTCATTTCTCTCAGTTCTTCTTCAAAAAGTTCAAGTACGACCGCAATTTCGGATTTCGGGAGCGAAGCGGACGAAAGACGAAAATGCGGCGCGCAACTTATTCTCATCAGTATTTTCATCAGTACGGATTGGCGCATTCTTCTCATCAGTATTTTCATCAGTACGGATTGGCGCATTCTTTTCATCAGTATTTTCATCAGTACAGATTGGCGCATTCTTCTCATCAGTATTCTCATCAGTACAGATTGGAAATAAACCAACGGCAGCAGCAAATAATGATAATAGCCGTTCATTCCGATTCCGTTCTTCGCTGCGCTCAGACCGGAATTCGTAATGAACGGTCGGTTTGAGGGGTTAAAAGAGAAGAAAAAATGAAACACCGATTTTCGTTGATTTTATTCAAATCATGAACGCCGCTTTTTCCAAACCCTGAAAGATAAGTTTAGAGAAAAATGGCGTTCCCTTTTCTTATTTCCTTGAAGAAAGGGGTGTTTCAAAGCTTGACATAGAAATCCTTTTTTTCATCGCTCAATTCGAGCAGGTCGTTTTTCAGCAAATAGTTGATAGCTTCGGCAAATCCTTCGCCGAAACTGTTTTTGAGAACGATGTCCGCTTCTTTTTTGACGAGGGGCGAGGCGTTGGAAACCGCGAATGAAAGCCCTGACGCCCGAAACATGTCAATGTCGTTTTCCGAATCGCCGATCGCGACGAATTTTTTTGCAGATGTTCCCATCATTCCTGCCAAATCCGTTAATGCCGCGCCTTTGCAAATGTTATTATCAGTGATGTGAAACGCGTATTCGGTATCGACCAAGGATAGATTCGGAAAATCTGAGAGATAAGGAAGAATTTCATCGGCAGAGACTGTTTTTGAAAACGAAACGTCTGTAACGCGTTCCGAATAATCGTGAAGGCGAATCGGCAGGTTTTCTGAAATCAAAGACAAAGCGGCATGAATCTCATCCATTTTGGGCCTTTTGATAATCGGCGCAGCGTCATAGTCGGGCAAAATGATCCCGCCGTTTTCAGCGATAATCGGAGAGCGCGTGCCGAGAAGTTTAGAAATCGTTCTTGAAAAGCACAGCGTGTTGCCTGTCACCAAAACAAGAGGGAACCTGCCTGACAGACAATGGGCAGCGGACAGCGCGCCGGCCGACAAGCGCCGGTCATCATGCGTCACCGTTCCGTCAATATCGGAAGCTATGCCGAAAAATCGATCCATGTAACAGAGAACGAAACGATTGAATATAGAGTTAGCTGTACCGGGAGTCAGCTGTATCGGGAGTCGGCGGTATCGGGAATCGGCGGTATCGGGAGTCGGCGGTATCGGGAGTCAGAGGTATCAGGAGTCGGAGGTATCAGGAGTCAGAGGTATCGGGAGTCAGAGGTATCGGGAGTCAGCGGTATCGGGAGTCAGCGGTATCAGGAGTCAGAGGTATCAAGAGTCAGCGACATCAGGAGTCGGCGGTATCAGGAATCAGAGGTATCAGGAGTTTGCAGTATCGGGAGTTTGCTGTATCAGGAGTTTGCTGTATCGGGAGTTTGCTGTATCGGGAGTTTGCTGTATCGGGAGTTTGCAGTATCGGGAGTTTGCTGTATCCGGCAATTTATATTGTACATCTATATTATTTATCGGCAGACAGGCGTATAAAGCGGAATGGATTAAAACGTGTTTTGATTTCGGGCGCATGCTGCCGATAAAACAATATTTTTGATGAATACGAACAGCTTAATATATGTTAAAATCCAATTCAAAAGCAGATTATTCCATGACCGAAAAACCGACCCACCCGCTGAAAGATTATATACAAACATTTCAAGGCTGTCTTCACGGCGGGCTGATTAAAGAAAATGCCGAAAAATTCGGATTAAAAGAGTCCGATATCTTAGATTTCAGCGCGAACTTAAATCCGTATAAAGCGCCTTTTGATCACCCCGAATACGGTTTAGACTACGCGGCAATGGCAAAGGAAGCCTATTTTGAATCCTACAATTACCCCGACAACCGGTACCTCAAATTCAGAGAAGCCGCCGCATCCTTTTTAAACTCCGGCCTCCCCAGCGGCGCGAAAAATCTGACAAAAGAAAATATCATTCCCGGAAACGGATCAACCGAAGTCATCCGCCTGTTCTGTCAATGCGTCTTAAACGACGGCGATAAAGTCATTATCCCGTATCCGACATTCGGCGAATACGAAATTCAATGCCGGCTCCAAAATGCAGAAATCGTTTCAATCCCTCAGGAGAATATACAAACGATAACGGAAGAAGAGCTGAACAGAATCGGCGCCAAAATCCTTTTCGTTTGCAACCCGAACAACCCGACCGCCGTCCTTCGCAAAAAAGAAGATTTAGCGGAACTGGCGGAAAAATGCAGGAGAACGGGAACGGTTTTATTCATGGACGAAGCCTTTATCGAGCTTGCCGACCCCGCAGAGAGCATCTGTGAATTCATTCACGAAAACAAATTTCTGTTTATCATGCGGTCTTTGACAAAAGACTTTGAAATACCGGGCATGCGCCTCGGCTTTGGCGCCGCTCACGAAGAAATTGCCGCCGCGTTAAACAACGCCCGCCTCTCTTGGAACTTAAGCCCGCTTCAAGAAAACGTCGCCGCCGCGCTGATGACAATGGAGGGCGGCGTCAACAGCGATTACCTCCAAAAATCGCGCGCGCTGATTTTAACCGAAGCGAATTTCCTGAAAAATGAATTGTCCAAAGTCTGGGGCTTCAAACCGGGCGTCGCGACAACGAACTTCTTGCTGATTGACATCAGCGAGCGGACAATAAAATCAACGGAACTGGTCGAGCGTTTTGCCAAAAACGGCATACTGGTCCGCAACTGCATCTCATTCAAAGGACTTGGAGAGAATTTTATCAGAATTGCCGTCAGGACCCGCCCCGAAAATGAAAGATTTATCAAAACCGTCACCGTCGTCTTTGATGAATGGGCAAAAGATTTCGCGGACAATGAATTAAAAGCGGCTGTGACAACGCATAAAAGCGGGCAGCAGCAAAACAAAAGAGAAAACTGTGAATATTATCCCTGCCATTTCAACGGACAGGACTGTACATTCTGTTATTGCCCGTTCTACCCGTGCGAAAATAACAAAGGCGGCGGCAAACTCATCCAAAGTTCCAAAGGCGGACAGGTGTGGAGCTGCGCCGGCTGTTACATCCCTCACATTCAATCCGTTGTTGAAAGAATGATGGAAGGATTGCTGGCTGACGGAGAAGGAACGGAAGAAACATTAAAAAGAGAATGGGAAGAAATAATCCTTCCGATAATGGAAGAAAGAGACAGCGAACATGTCCTCGCCATATGCCGGAAAATAAAAGAAGACAAAGAGAAAGACCAAACTCCGAAAACAGATAAAAAGAAAAACGGAACCCCGTTTTAAACGGCGGTGTCTGAAAAAACAAAACGCCGCAAATCCGTTTAAAACGGCGGTGTCTGAAAAAACAAAACGCCGCAAATCCGTTTAAAACGGCGGTGTCTGAAAAAACAAAACGCCGTAAATCCGTTTTAAACGGCGGTGTCTGAAAAAACAAAACGCCGTAAATCCGTCATAAACGGCGGTGTCTGAAAAAAATTAAAAATGAGCCGTAAACCCGTTCGGAAGTTTTCAGGGAGCCGACTGTCATGGTTATAGAACTATCGGAATTGATATTAAACGCGTTAATAAATACATTTACATTTACTTCAACGGAACTGGTCCTTGTTTTAATTTTGGCGGTTCTTCTTGACCTGATTTTCGGCGAGCCGCCGGCCGCTTTGCATCCTGTTGTTTGGATCGGAAAGCTGACCGGATTTTTAAAAGAAAGAGCCCCGAAAAACAACCGGAAACTTTACGGTATATTGATGGCGCTGACCGTTATCGCGTTTTCCGTTTCTGTTGCTTTTGCTGTTGTTTTTATCGCTCACTTGGAATTTGTGCCCTTTTTCGTCGGCGTTTCGATCCAAGCGCTTTTCCTGAAAGCCTCTTTCGCAATCAAATGCATGGTTCAGCCGGCGGGGGAAATCCAAAAAATATTGGACAAAGACATTGAGACGGCGCGGCAGGAGCTTGTGGCTTACGTCAGCCGCGACACCTCAAAACTCGACCGCAATCAAATCGTGTCAGCCGTGACAGAATCGATTTCCGAAAATTATGTTGATTCTCTGATGAGCCCGATGTTCTTTTATGTCATATTCGGACCTTTCGGGCTGCCTGCCGCCTACCTGTTCAAAGCGGTCAGCACGCTGGATTCAATGGTCGGCTACAAGACCGAAAAATATCTCCGCCTCGGCTGGTTTTCGGCGAAATTCGATGACCTTTTGAATTGGATTCCGGCTCGGCTGTCTCCGTTTTTCATCATGGCGGGCGCCGCGGTTTCAAATTTATTCAAAGGCCGTTTAGAAAAATTCAGTCCCGTCGAAGGGCTGAAGCTGGCGTTTAAAGAAAATAAAGCGACACCGTCCCCGAATTCCGGTTGGCCGATGGCCGCCGCCGCCGGCGCGCTTCGGGTCAGGTTTGAAAAACCAAACACCTATGTCATCGGAGACGGATATCGAAAACCCGAGCCGCCCGACATATCAAGAGTGTCCGTACTGATCATCGTCACATCCGTGATGACGGGAATCGTGAGCTGTCTTGCAATCAGCGCCGTGTGGTATGCCGTCACCTTCATTTAATCAGTCGTAATTCAAGGAAAGATTAATTCAGGGAAAAGAGTAATTCAGGGAAAAGAGTAATTCTGAGAAAGAACAATTCTGAGAAGAACAATTCTGAGAAGAACAATTCAGAAAAAGCAATTCCGAAAAAGTAATTCTGAATAATAGAACAATTCAGAGAAAGAATTAAAAATGAGTAACATATAAAACAAAAATTCTGTGAGGGAAAAGACATGAAGTTATCCGATATCGACAACGGTTTTGTAAAAAAGCAGCCGGATGTCATTGAAGACAAAAACGTCTCAAACATTATGGATGTCTTAAAAGAATTCGGAATCACCTATGATGATTTGGAAAACACGGCCATGGAATTTTATGTCCCTCATCCGGGTATTGAAACACCCGACAAAGCGAAGGCCGTTTTTGAGCGGGAATTCCGGTACGCAATCAGCGACCCGAATCTCCAATTGTTGATATTTGCGGCGCTTTTGCTTGAAAAAGAAGGAGAGAAAGGAAACCTCCCGGGCATCAGCAAAAAGTCGTTTGAAAAAGATTTATCGTTTATCATTGCCGATGAAATCCTCGGCGAAGCCGCTGCCGAGTATATTGCCGGCAGCAAAGGCAGATTTGAATTCGTCAGATTTGATAAAAACAAGCCGGGAATCCTGAAAAATCTGGGCCCGTTTTTGGATGACATCATCGGCGGCCTGCTCGGCGGCGTCTCGGCGAATATGTATTCGCGCGCCATGTTTGAAGTAACAGAAACTGAGACAATGACAACGAAAACTAAAGCAACCGAGACCAAGGCAACAAAAACTAAAGCAACCGGGACCAAGGCAACGAAAACTAAAACAACCGAGACCAAGGCAACGAAAACTAAAGCAACCGAGACCAAGGCAACGAAAACTAAAGCAACCGGGACCAAGGCAACGAAAACCAAAGCAACTGAAACAAAAGCAACTGAAACCGAGGCAAAAAAATGACACTGTGGGAAGCCTTTAAAGCGGGATTCGGATTTTTATCCGTCGTTCCTGTCGGCATTACAATGGAAGGCATAGAGGCGCTGATGAAGCGGCTGTACATGTATCCGATTGTCGGTTGCTGTTTGGGCGTTTTAATCGGCCTCATCGCCTTTGCCGCCTCTTTGATTTTACCGGCGCCGCTGACCGTTATTGCAATCGTGCTGGCGACTTACGGCATCATTTGGTTTAATCACTTAGACGGTGTCGCCGATATGGGCGACGGGATGACCGCGCACGGCTCGCTTGAAAAGAAGAGAAAGGCTTTGAAAGATATGGCGCTTGGCATCGGCGGCGTCGCGTTTGCCGCTCTTTTGATGCTGACCTTTTATTCATCACTGGCAGCGCTTGTTGATGTTGCCGGCGGAATAGGCGGCGCTCAAACGCTTCCGTTCATGGGGCTCTATTCTTATGTTTGTTCTTATGTTTACGGCACGGTCTTGGCGGCGGGAATATCAGAGGCGCTTGGCGGCGCGATTGGCACGGCGGCTCTTATTGCGGTAACGGTCATTCTTGCCGAAACCTGCGGTAAACAAGCCATGCTCACGATTGCGACGTTTGGTAAATCCTTCGGCGAAGGACTCGGTTCCATGACAATCACCGGAGGCACCCGCAAGAACTTTACAATCGGATTTTTGTTCACGGCCGCCGTTTCTTTCGCATTGTTGGGACTGATTGGCCTCGCCGCGATGATTGTGTCAACGCTTGCCGCTTTAATCATATTGAGAATCAGCAACAAACACTTTGAAGGGCTCAACGGCGACGGAATAGGAACGGCGAATGAAGTCGGCCGCATCATTACAATTGCGTCTGTTGCTGTCATTTTATACCTCATCACCGGAGGAGGGGTCGTGTGGATGCTTTAATTATGGCAGGCGGGCTGGCGCAGCGCATGGGATGCGGTGAAAAGTCTTGCGTCAATCTAAACGGCAAGCCTTTGATTTCTTACATCGTCAGCGCGCTTCAAAACGCTCAAGGCGTCGGGAAAATATTTGTCTCCGTCACGCAGGCGACGCCCATGACAAAAAAATTGGTGGAAGAAGAATATCCCTCCCTTCATATCATTGAAGCATCGGAAGGAAGTTATGTCGGCGACATGATTTACTCAATCAAAGAAGCCGGAATCACAGGCCCGGTCATGGTTGTGATGTGTGACTTGCCGCTTGTGGAATCGGATATTATTGACGACGTTATTGTCAAATATGACACCTGTGAAGAGCCTGCTCTTTCCGTTTATGTGCCGATTTCCCTCTGTAAAGAACTGGGCATTCGGCCGGATACCGTTTTTAACAAAAATACAAAATTGATCGTCCCGACCGGCATTAATATTTTGGACGCGTCCGACATCAACAATGAGCAGCCGGATTACAATTACATAATTGATGACCTGAGACTGGCCATGAATGTCAACACGCCGAAAGACCTTGAAAAATGCAGGCAGATGATGGCGGAAAATCCAAACCCTCTTTTATAACCCGCCGCGAAAAAACGAAAAAAACTGAACTGAAACCAAGCTTAAATTTTTACCGGAATTTCTCTGATAGCTACCGGAATGAAGCGAAAAAACTGCCAAAAAAACGAGAAATAACAATCTGTATTTTTTTTTGAAAAACACACACAGAAAACAAAACACAGAAAAAGAAAAAAAACAGATAAAGAAGAAACCGGATAACAGATAAAGAAAAAAGGGAAAAGAAGAAACCGGATAACTGATAAAGAAAAAAAGGGATGAGTTTGTCTCAATCTTTTATGTTTGTTTCAATCCTTTTGCCGTCTTTGATAAAATGGTTGTAGAGTTCCATTCCCCATTTGCGCGCGCGCGCGCCGCGGCATAGAATGTAGCGGGAATCGAATCTGTTGTCGCTGTCAAAAAGACCCAGAAGAGCGATTTCATCGGTAACGGAAATCTCGGTAATGCCTAAGCCGTCGGGGATGACATAAAACTTTGTGTTCATCCAATCCAAGAATTTAACGTCATCAAGCTCGGCCGTGCCGTCGTAGACGTATTCTGAAACGATTCTGTCAAAGACAGATTGGGAATAAACCAAAATCAATTCGGCGCCGTTTTTTATCATTTGATTATACATTTTATTGTATTGGGGTTGGAAGAAGTTGGAAAGCGTGACGCAAAACGTCGCGTCTTGCATGGCTTCCACCACGTCGCTGTTGGTGTCAAAAACGTGAGCTAAATCTGATTCGGTCAGTATGCAATGGCCGAGTTCGCCGATTCTGTCCAAAAGGTGCGGCGGAATACCTGATAAGTTGTGCGTTGCCCAGTATGTTTGGTTGTTTTCATAAACGCACAGAATGTCAAGGAGCTGCTTGGAGTTGTTTGCAATAGCGCGTCCCATCTCGGTTAAACTGTAGACGCGGTCTTTGTTCACAATGAGCTCCCATTCCTCCAGTTTTTTGATTTGAGGGATCATTGCGCCCCAATTGACATTTAACTTATCCTTGATATCGTCAGATGTCTGCGGCCCCCCCAGAAGAAGCAGAAGAAGATTTTTCCGTTTATCAGAAAGAAAAATGGTATCAATTAAACACGATTTCATATGATGTAACCTCCATAACACCAACAAGGCATCAGTTTTTTCAACCTTTCAACCCAATGCGCCGCCATACAGAAAAACCCCCATTTCCCATGATAACCGGCAATAAAACGTTTGATTCGGTTTGATTCGTTTTGATTCGTTTGATTCGCTGATCCGTTTTGATTCGCTTGATTCGCTTGATTCATTTGATTAGTTTGATTCATTTGATTAGTTGATTCGTTTTGATTTGCTGATCCGTTTTGATTTGCTGATCCGTTTTGATTTGCTGATCCGTTTTGATTCGCTGATCCGTTTTGATTCGCTGATTCGTTTTAATTTGTTTTAGATTCGTTTTGAATGATAAAAATAATCAGACTGAACACTTTCCGGAATAAATACCGCTTTGCAATTATAGAAGAGATAAGATTTTAATGTTTTGGTTATAAAATTAGAAAGGAAGATAATTTTGAAGAACGCCTTCGAAATTACAAAGCTGTTACACTACGTTTTTCTCAAAATAGACATCAAAGGGTATTAAACGTAAATGATATTTGAATATTACGGTTGATTTTTATCTGAAAAAGTGAGAAAAAAGAACGGCAACAGAGCGACAAGGAAACAAAACAATAACGCTGCGCCGAACCATTCCGACCGATGACGTAATTAACGCATCCCGACAAATGAAAAGCAAAACGAAAAACGAATGCCGGCGCCGTTACAAAGAAAATCGGGAAAAAGAGAAAAAACGAAAGATGATGAACAATTGTTAAACTATTGTTATAATAATTGTCCCGATTTTTCAGCCGTCATACCATTCGGGGTCTTCAAACTCAGCGTCTTCGGCGCTTTCTGCACCTTCGGCATTTTTCGCGCCTCCAACGTTTTTCGCGCCTTCAGCGTTTTTCGCGCCTCCAACGTTTTTCGCGCCTTCGACGTTTTTCGCGTTTGCGGCGTTCATCGCTTTTGAAACGGCGGCAGTGAAATCGAACAAATAATCCGCGCAGGATAGGCTGTTATAGATGAATTTCTTGTCCGGCTGAATGTTCTTTTCAATCGTTTCGTCTTTTGGAACAACATCCACAGAAATGCCGGTCTGTTCGGCAGCGCGAATCATCGCCGTTCGAAAATCGCCGATGCAATACGCGAGCCGGTACTCATAATTGCCTTTCGTCCGTTCCAAATATTCTGAAAGCCTTTTCGTTTCCGTTTTCAAAAAGTCGCGCTTGACTTTGGCGACGTTGCATTGACCCATCATGAAAGAATAATTCATAAACGGATACTCAACATCAAGTTCCCGCGGAACGACCCCGCAGGTGCCGAAAGTGACGACATGCACATCTTCCTGCGCCAGCTCGGCGAATATGATCTCATCAAATTTTTTATGGGACGGGCTCTCATGGTATGGCTTTTTTTTGGAGCACGGAACAAAAATACAAATTTTTCGGGAAGGGATCTCATATTCGCTGACAATCCATTCATTCGCCCGTTCCATGTCGGGATGATGAATTATATTTTCGGTATCAAGCGGTTCGGCAGAACGTTCGTCTTCCGGAATAATGCGCGTCATATGAAAATTCAAACTGATGTTCTTATATTAAAAACGTTTGAAAAGAACGTCTGTAAAAAAGTTTGAAAAGAACGTCTGCAAAAGAATGCTTGAAAGGAACAGATTGTAAAAATTATTTGAAAGCGTAAGATATAAACATATTAACATATAACGAGTTCTTATATTTCTTACCGATACAAAGAGCCGTAAAAGGAAGAGTGAAATGACGGGGATAAAACTGGGGATCGACGAAGCGGGAAAGGGGCCTGTCATCGGTCCGATGTGCATTGCCGGTGTCTGTTTGGACGCTGAACAGGAAAAAAAACTCAAGATATTGGGCGTGAATGATTCCAAAAAAATGGCGCCTAAAAAAAGGACTTTTTTCGATGCCACGATTAAGAAATACGCGACGGCGTGGTATGTTCATGAAATCGACGCAAAACAAATCGACGACATGAGAAAAATCATGACGATGAATGAAATTGCGGTCCTCTGTTTTTCAAAAGTCATGGAAGAAATGACCGCCGCCATTGATCTTAAAGATGACATCGAAATGTTCACTATCGCTTATCTGGATGCTGCCGACATCTTTGAAGATCGTTTCGGCCGACGCGTGAAAACGGAATATTCAAAAAAATACGCTGACAAAGCCGCCGAAATCGAATTTATTTCCAAACATAAAGCGGACGTGAACAATCCCATCGTTTCATCCGCGTCAATCATTGCCAAACACCGCCGCGATTCATTGATTGAAGAAATCAAAAAAGAAGAAGGCGTCGATTTCGGAAGCGGTTATCCGTCCGACCCGTACACCAGACGTTTCTTAGAAAAATACGCGAAAGAGCATGGCGAGTTTCCCGATTATGTCAGAAAATCCTGGAAAACCGCGGAGGACGCGCTGTCGCTTTGAAAGATGAAAACCTGATTTCATCAGGCTTCATCCGACATTCACTGTTTTCCAAAAGACACAATTTGGATTTAATTTCCAACATGAAGAAACACAAAAAACGCAATTATTTACTACACGTTTCATGTGCCGCCAAATGTTCCATGACCGTCATCTGTTCTTCTTTAATATGCCTGACAAACTCGGTTGCCTGCGTGTCTGATTTGATTTGCCCGTCATGGATGGCAATAATGCGGTCGGTTTGAACGGCAAGTTCTTGGTTGTGCGTAATCATGATGATTGTGGCGCCGTTTTTATTCAGCTCTCGGAAATAACCCATGACTTCGCTGCTGGTTTTGGAGTCAAGATTTCCGGTCGGCTCATCCGCCAAAAGAATCGCCGGCTCATTGATCAAAGAACGGGCAATGGCAACGCGCTGACTTTGACCGCCGGAAAGTTCTGTGGGTTTGTGGCGCATGCGCTCTTCCAAGCCGACCATTTTTAAGAGTTCTTTGGCTTTTTTCGGGTAATCAATGTGTCTTTTTTTGCTGGCGTAAGTCGGAAGCATCACATTTTCATAAGCCGACAGACGCGGGACCAGATTGAACTGCTGGAAAATAAAACCGATTTCCATGCCGCGCAGATTCGCGAGGCCGTTGTCATCCAATTGATTGACATCCTGACCGTTCACGGCGATAATACCCGAAGTCGGGCGGTCCAAACAGCCGAGAAGGTTCATCAGCGTACTTTTACCCGACCCGGAAGGACCAACGATTGCCACAAAGTCGCCTTCAAAAACCTGAAAGTTCACGCCCTTCAAAATGGGAACTTCCTCGCGCCCCAAATAATAACTTTTAAAGACATTGTTGACATCGACGACGACTTTTCGGGAACCGCCCGCTTTATTATTTTCCAAAATCGCACCTCGTTTTTAATTAAGAGACATTGATAAGATAATTTAGATAATTTGATAATTAAGAGACAAAATAATTATGAGACATATGAGAGATCGTATTTAAGTGACGGAAGACAATTGATTTAAACCTATCTCAATGTCAACCGAATTTCAGAGGAGAAAGTTGACATACGACGTTGGCATATGAAAAATTGACATTGAAATGTCGGTTTAACATCAATGAAACGATACAATAAAAATGATAATGGATATATATCCACATGAAATCATAAGAAAACAGATAAGTTTTATCAAACAACAATATCCAAAGAGGTAAACTGATGACAAATGGCTTCTGTACCAATTGCGGCAATCCTGCCGTCGGCCCTGATGCGAAAGTTTGTACCAACTGCGGCAAACCGCTGTATATGACGCAAACGGATTCGGCTTCAAATGAAAAACATCAAAGTATGAACCAAGGTATGAACCAAAATATGAATCAAAGTGCGAATCAAAGCGCGAATCAGAGTTTGGTTCTCGCAACCGCCTTATCATTCGTTTGGCCCGGATTAGGGCAGCTGTACAACGGAAAATTCGGAAAGGGACTTCTTTTCGTTGCCTGTTACTGGGGTGGATTGTGTCTTCTAATCGTTCCCGGATTGGCCGTTTGGATTTATGCAATGTGGGACGCTTATCAGGAAGCCGGGAAAATAAACCGCGGGGAAATACCTTTAAAAACCCCGAGTTTTGCGGCGGTCGCGGCATTTTTATTTATCCCTATCGTCCTCCTTGTTTTAATGTACGCCGTGCTCGTCTTTTTTGCGGTGGCGGCGTTATTATCAATACCTTATTGAAAAAATGAAAAGCCGGCTGTTTTAACAGCCGACTTCGATTTATTTTTTGTCCCTGTTTGCTCTATTTGAAATCATTGTTTTTTACGGCCAAACTAATTATTTAAAGGTGGTTGTGTTATTGGTTGTTATTGGTTGCATTATGATATGACAACAACGACATGGAGACAAACTGATGACTACTAACTTCTGTTCCAATTGCGGCAATCCCGCCGCCGACCCTGACACGAAAGTTTGTACCAACTGCGGCAAACCGCTGTATATGGCGCAAACGGATTCGGCTTCATACGAAAATGATCAAAACGCAGCGGAAAATGAAACACCGAATAGTCAATACATCGTACAAGACGAAAAAAGTCCGTTCCTCGCGATCATTTTATCGTTTTTGTGGGTCGGATTGGGCCAACTGTACAACGGAAGATTTTGGAAAGGAATAATTTTCAACGTCGGCAGCACGATCGGAATGGTGTTGATTTTCCCCGGATTGGCCATTTGGATTTACTCATGCTGGGACGCGTACAAAGAAGCCGAGAAAATGAACCGAGGAGAAATACCTTTTACAGAGCCGACCCTTTTGGAAATTTTGGTGTTCATATTCTTCTGGGTCATCATCTTGTTTGCGATAGTTATCATGGCTGCCGTCATGTTTTCTGTAGCAAGGTCGTCAGTGATTGTCTGAAAAAATTAAGATAATAAAAAATAACAAAAAAAAGTAAAAAATAATAAAAAACCGGCTTTTTGAACAGCCGGTTTTGATTATTTTGAATATTTATTTTTAAAAACAAGCTCTTCCAACGGTTTTCGGCTCGCGCAGCCCGAGGCGGCGGAGGCGGATACCGGATGCCCGACCGCGATAACTGCAAATAATTCAAACTCGCTCGGCGCGTTTAATATTTTTGAAACCTCGCTTTTGTTTTTGAGGATTTCACCAAGCCAGACGGCGCCAAGTTCCATAGAATGCGCCGCGAGCAGAATGTTTTGGATACACGCGCCGATGGCGGTCAAATCTTTTTCGCGGTGATAAGAGGCGGCCGTATCTAAGAAAACAGCGATTAAAAGAGGTGCGGACGCGACGATTTCCGAATAATGCGTCAGCGTTGAAAGCTGCCATCCGATTTCTTTGTCATCAATAACGATAAAACGCCAAGGCTGGTTATTCAAACCCGACGGCGCGAATTTGGCGCATTCAAGCATTGCCGAAACGGCTTCATCCGAAATAGGGTCGGCCGTGTACCGGCGGACGCTGCGGCGAGAACAAATCATTTCAATCATTTCATTCCGAATCAAAAAAACACATCCTGTAAGACTGAATTCTGTAAAAACATAAGAGAAAAATTAAAAAAGAAAACGAAAAAGAAGAGACTGAAAAAGAAAAGACTGAAAAATCAGTCTTCATCAATCGTCATCAGTCATCGTCAATCATCATCAGTCGTCATCAACCATCATCAGTCGTCGTCAATTCCCTTGTTGAGCCACGGAATCTTGGAACGGATGGACTTTCCGACAATTTCGACTTCAAGCTCTTTTTCGTGGCGTTCCATCGCTTTTAAAACGGGGTGGTTGAGCATGCCTTCCAAAATGAATTCTTTCGCGAATTCGCCGTTTTGAATACGCGCGAGCGCTTCGTACATGGCGTCTTCGGATTCGGCGTTGATGACACGCGGGCCGACTGTCATGCCGCCGTATTCAGCGGTGTTGGAGACGGAGTGCCACATCTTTTCAAGGCCGCCTTCGTGAATGAGGTCAACGATCAATTTCAATTCGTGAACGGTTTCAAAGTAAGCCATTTCGGGCTGGTAGCCGGCTTCAACCAAAATCTCAAAAGCCGCTTTCATTAAACTGGCGGCGCCGCCGCATAAGTCCACTTGCTCGCCGAACAAATCGGTTTCGGTCTCTTCTCTGAAAGTGGTTTCATAGACCCCCGCGCGCGTGCAGCCGATGCCTTTGGCAAACGCGAGGCCTATCTTTTTGGCGTTACCGCTGTTGTCCCGATAAACGGCGACCAGACCGGGAACCCCGATGCCTTCTGTATACGTTCTTCTCACAATGTGACCCGGGCTTTTCGGAGCGACCATAAAGACATCCAAATCCGCGCGCGGCGTGATTTGATTGTAGTGAATGTTAAACCCGTGGGAAAAAGAAAGCGCTCCGCCCTTTTTCAAGTTCGGCTCGATTTCGGAATAGTAAAGTTTGGACTGAGTTTCATCGGGAACCAAAATGTGAACGATGTCGGCTGCCTTAACGGCGGCTGAAACTTCCATCACTTTCATGCCGTCTGCTTCAGCCTTCTTCCAGCTGTTGCCGCCCTTTCGAAGACCGACAACCACTTTGAGGCCGGAATCTTTCAAATTCATCGCCTGAGCGTGGCCCTGGCTGCCATAGCCGATAACAGCGATGGTCTTTCCTTTCAACACCTTAAGATCTGCATCTTTGTCGTAGTACATTTGTGCCATATTTGTGACTCCGAATAATGAATAATCAAATAAACAACCAATAAATAAACAACCAAATTAAATGAACAATCCAATAAATGAACAATCCAATAAATAATCAATCGAATAATAAACAATCGAATGAAACGTTAAAAAATGAAACGTTTAAAAATAAAACTAAAATGAAAAAATGATGAAAACTCATTAAGCTTTCGATTCATTTTTTCAATATTGCATAAGTGGGTATTGCTTACAACATTGCTTACAACATTGCTTACAACATTGCTTACAACATTGCTTACAACATTGCTTACAACATCGCTTTGGCGATCGTTTCTTACAACATCGTTTTAGCAAACCCGATTATTTTACTTTACCTTTACTTTTCTTTGACAACGTCCTTAGGACCTCTTAAAAGACCGACTTTTCCGGTACGCGCCAATTCTTTAATGCCGAACGGGCGAAGCAATTTTTCAAGCGATGAAATTTTGTCGCCGCCGCCCGTGATTTCAATCATCATTGTATTCGAGCCGACGTCAACGATTTTGGCGCGGAAAATTTCTACGATTTGTAAAATATCAGCGCGCGTTTCGGATGTCGCGGCGACTTTGATGAGCGCGAGTTCGCGGTCGACATATTCTTCTTTGCTTAAGTCAACGACTTTGATGACTTCAATCAACTTGTAAAGCTGCTTAATCACCTGTTCGATAACGGCTTCGTCGCCGTTAACGACAATCGTCATTCTGGAAACATCGGGGTCCTCCGTCGTGCCGACGGCCAAACTGTCAATGTTATAGCCGCGGCGCGCGAAAAGCGCGGCGACTCGTGTCAAAACGCCGTAGTGATTTTCAACCAAGATAGAAAGTGTATGAGATTGCGTGCCTGTCATTTCAAACGCCTCCGTATTTTTTCTCGTCAACCAATTCATTGATAGACGCGCCTGCCGGAACCATCGGGAACACATTTTCGCCGCGGTCGACGCGAACATCAATAACGGCGGGACGGCCGGACTTGACCGCTGTTTGAATCGCTTCTTTGAGCTCGGATTTCTTTTCAACGCGAATGCCGAGCGCGCCGTATGCTTCTGCCAGTTTGACGAAGTCAACGCTGTCAACAATATCGGTGTGCGAATAGTGGCGGTCATAGAAGAGTTCCTGCCACTGTCGGACCATTCCGAGATAACCGTTGTTCAAAATCACGGAAACGACCGGAATGTCATTGGTAACCAATGTCGCAAGCTCTTGTGAGTTCATTTGGAATGAACCGTCGCCGGCAACATCAAAAACAACTTGGTCGGGGCAGCCGACTTTTGCGCCCATCGCGGCGGGAAGGCCGTAGCCCATCGTTCCGAGGCCGCCTGATGTAATGAGTTGGCGCGGTCTTTTAAATTTGAAATATTGAGCCGTCCACATCTGATGCTGTCCGACTTCCGTGGCGACAATCGCGTCGGGAAGAAGTTTGCACAGCGTTTCAATAACAAACTGCGGTTTAATGGAAGAGCCGTCATCGGCGTAGGCGAGCGGAAATTCCTTTTTCCATAAAGCGACGCGCTTAAGCCATTCATCAGTTTTCCCTGAAACAATTTTTTCGGTAACCGCCGGAATCAGGTCTGCCAAAATAGATTTCGCGTCGCCGACAATCGGGAGATCGGCCGCCACGTTTTTGGAAATTTCGGCGGGGTCGACATCGATGTGAATAATTTGAGCGCCGGTCGCGAAAGATGAAATCTTGCTTGTCACACGGTCATCGAATCTGGCGCCGATTGCGATAATCAAATCGGAATCTTGAATGCTGAAGTTGGCGTATTTCGTGCCGTGCATGCCGGGCATACCGATAAAGAGCGGGTGATCTGCCGGGAAAGTACCCAGGCCCATCAAAGTTGTTGTGACGGGCGCGTTGAGGAGTTCCGCGAGTTTGTATAATTCAGATGAAGCGTTGGCAGCCACAACGCCGCCGCCGGCGTAAATAACCGGTTTCTTCGCGCTTGCCATCATCGCCGCGGCTTTTTTGATCTGCTGGATGTTGCCTTTCACTGTCGGTTTGTAACTGCGCAGCTGAACTTTGTCAGGGTATGAGAATTTAAGTTCGCCAACGGTCGCGTCTTTCGTCACGTCGATAAGAACAGGGCCTCGGCGGCCGGTTGACGCAATATAAAAAGCTTCTTTAATGCTTTTTGGAATGTTTTCCGCTTTTTGAACGAGATAATTGTGCTTTGTAATCGGAAGCGTAATCCCTGTGATGTTGGCTTCTTGGAAAGCGTCGTTTCCGATTAAAGAACTGGTCACTTGACCGGTAAAAGCAACCACCGGAATGGAGTCCATGTGCGCGGTCGCAATACCGGTAACCAAATTCGTGGCGCCCGGCCCGGATGTTGCGAGACAGACACCTGTTTTACCTGTAGCGCGGGCATAACCGTCAGCCGCGTGCGCGGCCGCTTGTTCGTGGCGAACAAGGATGTGGCGCAAATCCGAATCGTAAATCTCATGGTAAATATGAAGCAAAACACCGCCCGGATATCCGAATATGGTGTCCACGCCTTCCCTTTTGAGAGATTCGATGAACGCTTTGGCGCCGTTCATCTGCTCCGCAGAATTTTTTGTCATTAAAACAGCATCTCCTGTAGTATTAAAGACCGGAGGAACCGGCCCGATTCTAACTCAATTCATTTGTTTAATTATCGTTGTTGATTTTTCAACGTTGATTTGTACCATCATTGTTGATTTCAATCATCGTTGATTTGTTTATTTTAATTAACTGAATTATTCATTATTTATTAAATATCCCGCCGCCGATTTAATAAATAAATCGGACGGTTTATTTTTTAATTGAAATATTAAGGCAAGGTATTTAACGATTGTTTAAACCGATTGTTAAACCGATTGTTTAAACCGCAAAAATCGATTTTTCAAAAAGATTAAAGCCGCTTCAAAGAAGCGGCATCATTTTAAAACAGATCCGCGGTAAAAACAGCCCGGTCAAATGAGCCGGTTCATGCCGTTAATAACCGCTTCGACCGACGCTTCGATAATGTCGGTTCGAGCGCCGCGGGAGGTAATGACTTTACCGTCTTTTGACATTTTGATTGTGACTTCAACCAAAGCGTCCGTTCCGCCGGTAATCGCATCGACGTGATATTCTTCTAAAACAATATCGCCAAGCGATGAAACCGCGCGCCGGATTGCGCGAATCGCCGCGTCGACCGGGCCGTTGCCTGTGTCAACGCAGACTTCTTCTTTGCCATTCACTTCCAAAATAACGGAAGCCATCGGAATAGAAGGCCTGCCGGAAACCGCGGAGAACGACCTCAATTTAACCGTCGGCTCGCAGTGGATTTCCAAAACGGACTCCGCAATCGTTTGTAAGTCGGCGTCTGTCACGCGAAGACCTTTGTCTCCCATTTCTTTGACGCGCTTAAAAATCTCTTGCTTTTGCGCCGGATTGGCGTCCAACCGAAGTTCCGTTAACGCAAGGTCAATAGAGCTGGCGCCGGCATGTTTACCAAGAACGATACGGCGCGTTCTTCCGACAAATTCGGGAGAAATCGGCTCGTAAGAAGCTGTATTTTTCACCAAGTCGTGGACGTGAATACCGGCTTCATGCGTAAAGGAATTGCCGCCGACAAGCGCTTTGTTCGGCGCGACGGGAATGTTCATCAAACGGCTGACCAGTCTGGAAATTTGATACAGGTTCTTGGTTTTGATGCCCGTGTTCATACCGTAAAGATGTTCCAGCTGAACAACGACTTCTTCAAGCGACGCGTTTCCGCTGCGCTCACCAACGCCGTTAATTGTGACATGCCCTTGTGCAGCGCCTGCGCGGAAAGCCGCAATCGTGTTGGCGGTTGCCAAACCGAAGTCGTTGTGGCAATGAACACTGACCGGCGCATTCGCTGAATAGGAGAGTTCGGAAAAAATCGTAAAAGTCCGCTCCGGCGTCAACATGCCGACCGTGTCACAGAAACAGAGACGGTCCGCGCCGTTGTCTGTACCGGACGCATAGAGTTCTTTTAAGAATTTAAAATCCGCCCGAGAAGCGTCTTCGGCACTGAACTCGACAATTAAGCCGTGTGCTTTTGCGTATTCCGCTACCTCGCCCGCCATTCGCAGGACGTCTTCTCTGTCCTGTTTGTTGCGAATGTCTTTCTTCAGCTTCGTTTCAATATGAAGATTTGAAGAAGGCACAACCAAATGAACCGAATCCACATCGCATTCCAGCGCCAGATCAATGTCATCTGTGCGCATTCTGCAATAGCTGCAAATTTCGGCATTCAGCCCAAGACCGGCAACCGCTTTAATCGCGGCGCGCTCTCCGGCGGACGTGACGGCGGATCCCGCTTCAATCACGTGAACGCCTAAGTCATCCAAGGCTGTTGCTATTTTTATTTTATCGTCTGTACTCAACGCTACGCCCGGAGTTTGTTCACCGTCACGAAGCGTCGTATCAAGGAAACGCAGATTTTCGAATAATATAATCCCCTCTTTGGATAATTGATATAACGGCACACCTCAGCCTGATTATGAAACTGAAATGTTTTGCCGAAATTCAAGCAAAGAAGTTATTCATTTGTTAAATATGTTTCTATATACTATCACGGTTTATCATGACAAACCCGAAGAAAAATCCAAAAAAACCCAAAAAAACCCGAAGAAAAACCCAAAGAAAAACCCAAAGACGAAACGTTCAAGATTGAAGCCGATACACCCCCCGATTATGATTTATTTTATGTTGCCGTTTGGAGCGGTTTACGGTTTGGGGCGCCTTCAAAACCCCGTTTTTTCGATTTATCATTTCTTGGAAAGTTTTTGATAAATGAAACGAAAGGAAAACGAAAAGAAAACGAAAGGAAAAGGAAAACGAAACTGAATCGTAGACAATTTTTAAATACATATGACGGGATTAAAGAGAAACATGTTTACAATGACAGTTACACCGAGCTTTGGCGATGTCGACGGCCTCGGCCACATTAACAACACAGTCCTTGCCCGCTGGTTTGAAATGGCGAGAAACCCGATATTCCGTATTTTTGAGCCGAATTTGAATTTGTCCCATGATGTTTGGAGACTGATCATGGCCCGTACCGAATTTGACTTCGTCGGCGAGCTGTTTTTTGAATTTGACGTAGAACTTCGCACATATATCGAAAAAATCGGAACCAAATCCTTCACAGTCTATCAGGAAGCGTGGCAGGAAGGCCGGCTGTGCGTACAAGGCAAAGCCGTTGTCGTTCACTACAATTTCAAAGAGGGCATGTCAACGCCGATTCCCGATGATAAAAAAGAGAAATTGGGGGAACATATGCTTCCTTCGATGCAGAATAAATAACAGGATGATTCGTTCGATTCAAAATAAAAACAGGATGATTCATTCAATTCAGAATAAAAACAGATGAAAACGGCGAATGATATCTTCAATCATTGAAAAACGGTGAATGATATCATTTTTTTATTGTAAAAAACGATGAATGACAGATTCAGTCTTTTTGTTAGAAGAAACAGCTCTTTCTTTTTCAAGCCTTACTTTTTCAAGCCTTACTTTTTCAAGCCTTACTTTTCAAGCCTTACTTTTCAAGCCTTACTTTTCAAACCTTTTCTTCATTCGCTTCCTTCGACAATCGGCCCGCCCGGCTCGGTCTCTCTGAAAATTTGGCCTTCAAAGCGGTAAATCTTCGCGCCGTATTTCCACATCATCGGTGTCATTCCGGCTTTGATGCAAGTTTGGCACAGGAATTCGATAGCATCCCAGCCATGTTCTGTTGCCACCTGAGGCAGAAGCAAGCCGCGGTGTTCGCCGTACTCGGCCATTAAACCATGTGTCCCGATTTTGATTTTATTAGAATAGGCTGTAAAAGCGCCGTCCAAAAGTTCGGGGAGCGTCAGCGTCGTCACTTCAACGCAGATTTTTGAGAAATCTTTTTTCTCAAGCGGGAAAAAGCGGGGGTCGTCAAAAGCCGCCGCCATTGCGGACTTGACAAGCACTTCTTTAAACGGCAGAACCGGATAAGGATAACCGATGCAGCCGCGAAGGTCGCCGTCTTTGGTCAGCGTGACAAAAACGCCGCGCTTTTCGGAAAAAATAACAGGCATAGACGGCAGGTCAGAAAACGGGTCTTTGTTGTCGAAATAAGAGGTGATGGCCTGCCGGGCAACTTTAACGGCTAAAAGGCCTTCGCTTTTATGAAGTATCGCTTTTGACATGTCTTTCCCTTCTTTTCTCTTCCCTTCTATTCTCTTCCCTTCTTTTCCCTTTCCCTTCTTTTCCCTTTCCCTTCTTTTCCCTTTCTCTTCTTTTCCCTTTTTCCACTGCTCAGCGGTCATCGGTCTCAGAAAAATCATCGTCTTCAGCGCCGCGCTCTTTGGCGTACGCTTCCCGAAGGGCGGTGATTCCCGGAAGCAGCGTTCCGGAAAGATATTCAATACAGGCGCCGCCGCCCGTACTGATGTGTGAGAAACGGCCGTCCATTCCCATGCGGTGGACTTCCGCCGAAATGTGGCCGCCGCCGACGATTGAAAATTTGGCGCCGGTCGCCGCGCGAATGATTTCATGCGTTCCGAGCGCGAAGGAGGGGTTTTCGGAAACACCCGCGGGGCCGTTTAAGATGACGGTTCCGGCGGATTCGATAATTGATGTGTAGTATGCAATTGTTTGGATGCCGATGTCGTTTGCAGGGTATCCGGATTTGCCCATTTCTTCAATGCCGGCTTCAATTCGTTTGCCGTCAACGTTCAGCGCGACATCTGACGGGTAACGGACTTTGTCGCCGAATTCTTCTATTTTGGATTTCGCTTTTGTGATGTAGTCGGCATAACCCATTTTTTTAATCAATTCCATATTTGTCTGGCCGATGTCATACCCAAGCGCCGCCAAAATAACATTGCCGACAACGCCCGTGAACAGCACCATATCGGCGCTGCCTTTGGACAAAACGTTTTTGGCAACGTTTAAAGAGTCATCGACCTTTGCGCCGCCGAGGACATAAACACAGGGGCGGTCGCCGTCTAAACCGCGGTCAAGGCTGACAATTTCCGTTTCCAAAAGCCTGCCGGCTCCGCTCGGCACGTCGAGGGTAAAACCGACAACGGATAAGTGTGAACGGTGAGATACGGCAAAAGCGTCGTTAAAGTAATAATCGACCAAAGGCAAAAGCTTTTGAACGAAATAAGAATCGGCGTGCTCTTCGGCTGACCGCTCCAGCGATTCTTCCGAAAAGAAGCGGACGTTCTCAAGCAGAATAACGTCTCCGGGTTCCATGGCGGAGATGCAGGAACGGGCGTAAGAGCCGAAAATATCGTCAACATAGCGGACTTCTTTGCCGAGGTGTTTGGATAAAGTCGCCGCGTGGGATTTCATTGTCATAAAGTCTGACTTGCCCGGGCGGCTCTGGTGGGCCAGCAGAACGACTTTAGCGTCTTTTAAATCGTTAATCGTCCGAACGTGGCTTTTAATGCGCGCGTCATCCAAGATTTTTCCGTCAGGACTCATCGGAGAGTTAAAATCAACTCTCAAGAGAACAGTTTTGCCGGAAACATCAAAATCGTCTATCGTAAAGAAATCTTTTGTCAACGCTCTCGCTCCTCTTCGCTCACACATTGGTTTGGACATTGGTTTGGAGTTAGATACTTGTTTTCTACCTTTAAATTATTTGCCTTTGGACTCGCCTGAGGCCGCGGAAATCCTGCCGTATGTGCCGAGGATTTTTAATCGGGATGACTGTTCGGTAATCTGTCTTAAAGCGTCTTTGACTTTTTGGTCGGTCTCTTCGCCTTCAAAATCAATGTAAAAATGATATTCCCCCAAAGCCCTTTTGGACGGCCGGGATTCAATGCGCGTCAAATTAAGCCCTTGCCTGTAAAAAGCTTCAAGAATATGGAAAAGCGCCCCGGGCCGGTCATTTTGAGGCGTTATGATAATAGAGGTTTTCGCGTAAACGGCGCCGTCTTTTACCCGCTCCAAGCGCCCGGGAGACAAAACCGGCACCGACGCTTCTTTCGCCGTCATTTCTGTCGCCGGCTGAATGAAATCCGGCCGCGGGAGACCGGAATCCGACAACAATAGACTTGAATCCAATCGCGAGAGAATGAAAAACCGGGTTGAATTGTTGAGATTATCCTGAATGCTACTCGATACCAAATGTAAGCCGTATTTCTCACCTGCTTCGGGAGAAGCGATTCCCGCAATCATTTCGGGTCGCCCGTTTTCAGAAGATTCGAAAACGATCAATGCGGCTTTGGACGTGCTGTCCGTTTCGACGAGGCGGGCGTTTTTCAGTTTATCGCGAATGAATGTGCGGCATTGGTAAAGCCCCTGAGGATGAGAATAAACGGCGCCGATTCCGCCTAACGAAAAATCGAGTCTTGACGCCGTTTCTTTGGAAACAAAAAGACAATGATTCACAGGAAGAATAATTTCGGCAAGCACGGAGACGTCTTTCTCAAGCAGAAGGTCCATGCTGATGCCGACAGCGCCTTCGGTAGAATTCTCAACCGGAATAAGGGCAAGCGCGGACGGTTCCGAATCGGAGAACAAATCCAAAACAACGCCTTCAATCGACGGGCGGTAAACATATTCCGGCAGCGCGCCGTCTTCATGGGAGGAGAACAGTTCATCTGCCGCTTTTTCCGTATATGAACCGGAGGGACCTAAAATTGAGACTTTCATATTGAATCAGCATAATTGAAATTAAAAACGGAATAAAAATTAAACCTAACGTGAAACGAATAAACATAAACTAAACGATAAACCGAAACGGAAATGAATAAACCGAAACGGAAATGAATAAACCGAAACGGAAATGAATAAACCGAAACGGAAATGAATAAACCGAAACGGAAACAGTTAAACCGAAACGGAAATAAATTAAACCGAAACGGAAATGAAAATTAAAGGTTAAAAAGATAGCCGCGCCTTAAAAATGAAGGCGGGCAGGCGGCAAAAACAATCCGCAAACGCCGGCCGGCGCCGGCAGACGCCGCCCGAAAACAGAAGGACGGAGCCGAGGGAGGAGGGGAAAGGGGGGAAGGGGTGGAAAGGGGGCGTTTTTACAAATTCAAAACGTCCGCAACGCTGTAAACCTTTCCTTTTTCTTGGGAAGGAATCCATTTGGCGGCCAAGACGACGCCGCCCACGAAGATTTCGCGGGTGTGAGCCTGATGGCGGAATTCGATGCGCTCGGAATTGCCGATGAACATGACGTTGTGGTCGCCGATGATATCGCCGCCGCGAACGGCGTGAATTCCGATTTCTTTGCCGCGCGGGCAGATACCCTCGCGCCCGAACACCAATTCCTTGCCGCCCAAAGATTTGCTGATGATTTCCGCGGCGGTCATTGCCGTGCCGCTGGGAGCGTCTTTCTTTTGGTTGTGATGGGCTTCGATGATTTCAATGTCGTAGTCGGCGAGGTATTTGGCGGCTTCTTTTAATAGTTTGAAGAAAACGTTGACGCCGATGGAATAGTTGGTTGAGATGACAGCCGCAACGTTGTTTTGAATAATGGCTTCGTCGATTTTCGCCCTCTGCGCCTCGTTGATGCCTGTCGTGCCGATGATTAAATTAGCACCGGCAGCGGCGGCGGCGGGGGCGTTGACGGCGGTCGCCGCGGCAATCGTGAAGTCAATAACGACATCTGTTTTGGTTTCTTTGAGAACGGCAGTCAAGTCTTTGGCATCGGAAACGGGAATGCCGAGTTTGCCGACGCGGATAACTTCGCCGATATCTTCACCGACGAAGGCGACATCAAAGGCGGCGGAAAGCGTGATTCCTTCCGTTGCCAAAATACGCTGAATAATTAAAGTGCCCATTCTCCCGCACGCGCCGATAACGGCCGCTCTGACATCACTCACTTTAAAACCCCGCACTTCTTAAGTTCGACGACAAGCGCCTCCAAACTCGAAGGCTGGAGCGAGACGAGCGGCAGACGAAGCGGGCCTGCGGCGTGGCCGGCAAGACCTGCGGCGGCTTTGATGGGCCCCGGATTTGTCTCAACGAACAGCACTTTCATCAAAGGCGCGAGTTCGTAGTGAATCTTCATAGCTTCGGCAAGATTTCCGTTTTCAAAAGCGCTGACCATCTGCACCATCTTGTTCGGCACAATATTGGAAATGACGGAAATGACGCCGACCGCGCCAAGAGACATCAGCGGAAGCGTCGCGATATCGTCGCCGGAAAGCAGAACAAAGTCTTCATCCGCGGTTTTGCTGAGAATTTCGGTGGCTTTGCCCATGTCGCCGGTGGCTTCTTTGATACCGACAATATTCGGGTGCTTGGCGAGTTCAGCAATCGTTGAAGCGCTCATGTCAACGCTTGTCCGGCCCGGCACGTTGTACAAAATCATCGGGATGTCAACCGAGTCGGCAATCTTTTCATAGTGGGCGATGAGGCCGTTTTGAGTCGGTTTGTTGTAATAAGGCGTAATCAAAAGAACGCCGGCAGCGCCCGCGTCGGCGGCGTGTTTGGAGTATTCAATCGCTTCCGCGGTGTTATTGGAGCCCGTCCCGGCAATAACGGGAACGGAAGAAACCTCGACTGCCGCGTCGGTGACTTTCTTATGTTCCAAAGCAGAAAGCGTCGCGGCTTCGCCCGTCGTCCCGCAGGGAACAATCGCACTGACACCGTTTTTAATCGCGAATTCAATATTTCTCTTGAATCCTTCCACATCGACTTGGTTATCCGCCGTAAACGGCGTAATTAACGCGGGGATAACGCCCCTGAACTTTTGACTCATAACTTGCACCAACCTGCGCTTATTGAAATGGTTTACTGTAAATGAATGAAGACTGTAAATGAATGCTTAACAAATGCTTAACGAGTGTTTAACGAATGTTTAACGAATATTTAACGAATACTTAACGAATGTTTAACGAATGTTTAACGAATGCTGTAAACAATGAATGAGGTGAAAAGAATGTACAATGACTTTGAGATATATTTGAGATATATTTCCGTGAGGTGGAAAGTCTTTCGCGTACATAAATAAATGGTGAATCGTTTTTTTCGTATCTCAAAAATTAAAGTAAGATGTAATTAAAATTATTGCTCGCCCGTCAAAAAAATGAAAAATGGAAGAAAAAAGTTCGCGGCGTTTGCGACATTTGCGATGGTTTGCAACGCTTGCGGTGTTTACAACGTTTGCCTTTGCCTCAATTTTAACAGGTTCAGCTTTTGCGCCTGTTCATCCTTGAAATCAAAAGCGCCTTCATAAGCCTGACTTCTTCTTCAGAGCATTTGCCGCCGGATTTTTCAATGACAGTAGAGTTCATCAATTTTTCCGTGAATTCAATTTGAAGTCTTGAAATCACATCTGATATCTCCTTTTGCTTCATTTCGGAAATCAGGAAATCGATGTTGTCGATTTTTCCGGCGCCGATCAAAACTTCCAAATGTTCCAGAACTTTTTGAACCGAAAGATCTCTGACTTCCGAAATCTCGCCGGCTGAAAGCCCTTGGGAAAACAAGCTCCGCGTCTCTTCCAAGTCGTCTTCAAAAAACGATTGGCCGGATTTTACGGAATCGGTTTCAGGTGTCGTTTCGCCAGCCGGTATGACAGATTCCCGCTGTTTCAGATGAAACGTGTCGGGTTGCCCGAAATCAGCCGAATCGGGCCGGCCGAAATCAGCCGTTTCCCGCTGTCCGAAATCAGCCGTTTCCCGACGTCCGAAATCAGCCGTTTCCCGACGTCCGAAATCAGCCGTTTCCCGCTGCCCAAAATCAGCCGTTTCCCGCTGCCCAAAATCAACCGAGTCGATCTTTTCAGAATCAACTGCTTCCCACTGCTCCAAATTAGCCGTTTCCCGACGTCCTGAATTAACCTTTTTTTGTTGTTTGGAATTGACTGTTTCCGGCTGTTCGGGATCTTCCAAAGGCGGCGCTGCGTTTTTCGTTGTTTTTTGAGATGGCGGGGGCGATTTCGCGTCTCTTAAATAATCCAAAATTTCACTGATGAAGATGCCCCCGTACTTTTGAAGTTTATATTCGGCAACGCCGATGATTTTCAAAAAGGAAGCGTCGTCGGTCGGGTAATCCGTTGCCATTTGGCGCAGGCTGGTATCCGCGAAAATGATGTAAGGCGGCAAATTTTTATCCGCCGCGATTTTTTTCCTCAAAAGGCGCAAGCGGTTGAACAAAAAGGAATCAAATTTCCCAACCTCGATTTTAGAAGCGACTGACGGCGCTGTTTTCTTAGAGGGAGTTTTTTCAGTGTCGGCTGTGCCCGCGAAAACAGTCTCTGTCTTTTTATCAGCGGCCGCTTTTCTTTCTTTTTTCGGCGGCGCTGCAGTCTCGTTATTATTAATTCCATCAGAAAGCAGGGATTTTCTGCCGCCGTAAATGATTGCGCCATCTGTCTTTTTGACGGAATCGCGATACGTTCCGCTTCCGTCCTCAAAGCCTACGTTTTCATCTCCAAAGTCTTCGTTTTCATCTCCAAAGTCTTCGTTTTCATCTCCAAAGCCTTCGTTTTCATCCTCAAAGCCGTCATTTCCGCCACCGAGATTTTCGCTTCCGCCACCGAAATCTTCGTTTCCGTCATCAAAGTCTTCGTTTTCATCTCCAAAGCCATCATTTCCGTCCTCAAAGCCTTCGTCTCCGCTGTCAAAAATGTCATCCGCTTCATCGATGAACGCGCCGCCGGCTTTCTTGTCTTCGACGGCTCCCGGGAGAACGGTTTTGCCTTTTGAAATTCTTGATATCGGCGGTTCGGTCAGTTCGATTTTCATTTCGCCGGCGATGACTTTTTTGCTGTTTTGACCTAATTTGATAATCGGATATTTTTCGCCGCTGACGCTGAGGCATCCGGACCGGATCAGTTCGCTGCCGATACGTTTCCATTCGTTTTTGGATGTTTTTTTGCCGGCGCCGTGAATCGACAGTTTGTCATGACGCATGTCTTTTACTTTTTGCGTTTTGGCGCCGTACAGTACGTCAACGAGATGAGACATGCCAAAGCGCTGGCCCGTTTGATTGACGCATTCTATCAGCAGGAGCGCCTCGGCCGTCCCATCCACTTTTGAGCGCGGATGGAAGCATGAGTCACAGTTGTCACACGGCTCCTTGATGTCTTCGCCGAAATAGCGCAGAAGAACGTTTCGGCGGCAATCGGTACTTTCGCAATAGCTGATAATTTGGGACAGCTGCAAAAAGGCCAGGTCTCTCTCCTTCTTGCTCGGCTTTTTCTCAATCAAATAACGGATTTTGTGCCAGTCACCGCGGCTGAAAAAGAGAATGCATTCACATTCCAAACCGTCGCGGCCGCCGCGGCCTGTTTCTTGATAATAGCTTTCCAGATTTTTCGGCAAATCGTAGTGAATAACGAAGCGGACGTCCGGTTTATCAATCCCCATGCCGAAGGCGACGGTGGCGACGATGATATCGACGTCGTCTGAAATGAAACGGTCCTGATTACGCGACCGCCGCTCATCGGAAAGGCCCGCGTGATACGGCAGCGCCGAAAAGCCGGCTTTAGAGAGGGTCAGCGCCAGCCGTTCGACAGCGTCGCGGCTTTGGCAATAAATAATGCCGGATTTGTTTCGGTTCTTTTTCAAATAAACTTCCAGTTGCTTCATGACGTCTTTTTTTTCCACGATTTGGTAGGACAAGTTCGGGCGGTTGAAGCTTGAAATTTTAATAACGGGGTCGTTCAGGCGCAGAACATGAACAATATCGCGGCGGACGCGTTCGGTTGCGGTTGCGGTCAGCGCGGCGATGCAGGTATCGGGAAAAAGGTCTCTCAGCTGAGACAGCTGGCGGTATTCGGGACGAAAATCGTGCCCCCATTCCGAAACGCAATGCGCCTCGTCGATTGCGAAAAGACTGACTTTCGCTTTTTTCAAAAGAGTGATCATGCCTTTCATCATCAGCCGTTCGGGAGCGACATAGAGAATCTTCAGGCTGCCGTCCAAAAGACGGCGTTTGACGTCAATAGATTCCGATTCGGAAAGCGTGCTGTTCAAGTAAGCCGCGTCAATTCCGTTGGAAACGAGCCCGTCCACCTGATCTTTCATCAACGAAATCAGCGGCGAAATGATAACGGCGGTTCCGCTTTTCATGAGCGCCGGAATCTGATAGCAAAGAGATTTACCGCCGCCGGTCGGCATAAGAACAAAAACGTCTCGGTCCTCTAACAATGCTTCGATGACTTCTTCCTGATTCGGGCGAAAAGAGGTGTAGCCGAAGTTTTTCTCAAGAATGGTTTCCATTTCGCTTTTTATATTGTTCATATTGACGGGACCCGGATTTCATTTGACAAAAGTTGACAAATGATTAACAAATGATTAACAAATGACTGACAGATGACTGACAGATGGCTGACAAACGACTGACAGATGACTGGCAAACGACTGACAAACGACTGACAAATTGGTTGACGAATGACTGACGAATGATTAACAAACGTTACACTTCTGACATCTGAATTTATTGAAAACATTAAAAGGGCTTTGGCTTGAGGGGTGAAAGTATTACACTTTGTTCCAAAGCACAGCAAAAGCTCAACGGAATGAAAACGAGCGGAACGAGAAAAAGAGGTGGGGTGAAGTACTGAGAAATCAGTATTTCGGCGCGCGTCTGACTTTTCGGGTCACGTATCCGGCAACTCTGTTGCGGATGATTTTGCTCTCGATAGTCGTGTATTTGGTCACAAGAGCTTTGTTTTGGTCAAAGTCGCCTGTGAAGGCGTCGCCGTATGTGTTTAAAAGTTTAAATGAAATGGTTTTGATGTTGGATGGTCTAATGTTTCCCATGCTGATTCCTCTTTTATTTAATTTGATAATCCTTATTTTTATGTTAATTAAGACAAACGTTGTCGTTTTTTGGTAAATGTGATAATGATTTGATGATGATTAAATCAAAGACAGATTTAATCGATAATCGGTTTAATCGAAATGATGATACTGATGATACATATGAAAATGATACATATGAATTGAAAAGATGCGCCGAGCGCATGTCAATTTATATAAACCAAAGCATTTCAGCGACTGAACGGTTCGCTCAGATTTATACTTTTCTCACCGTGAAGGAATGGCAAATGTTTCTCTTTACTTAAATAAATTCCGTTCAGAACGAAAATAGTTTTTGCGCTTCCGCGCGCCGAAAACCTCTGCCGCTTCGTACCGTGTCTTTTTTGCGATTTCAAAACTCAAACACCATTCCGTCATATCCAAGCGGCAATCTTTTCGCTTCGATATCATGGGGCCCGTAAAAGTGGCTCAGATGCGTCAAAACCGTTTGCTTCGCGTTGATTTTCTCCGCCATTTCGAGCGCCTGCTTCGCATTCATGTGTTTTTTAACTTCCATGTGTTCGGGAACGATGGCGTCCACGATAAACAGGTCCGGATTTTTGATGTATTCTAAGCTTTTTTCCGGAATGACCGCTTCCGAATCTCCGCTGACGACGATTTTATGAATCCCGTCGGAAATGACAACGCCACAGGGCAGTTTTTCGGGGAAGTGGACGACTTCGAACATTGAGAATTCAAGGCCGATCAGCGAAAACGGTTCGTGAAGGCCGACGTAATGCTTCACGGGCTCAATGAAGTGCACGAGGTCTGAAATATAATCAACAGTGTCCTTGATACCGTAGACATGGACTTCCTTTTGAACGCGGTAAAATTCGGGAAACCCGCCGTAATGGTCGTAGTGGCCGTGCGTCCAAATAACGCCGTCGATGTGGCCGGCGCCGTGATTCAAAAGCTGCGCCCGCATATCGGGGCTTGTGTCAATGATAACGCTTCCCTGCTCGGTTTGAACAAGAACGGAAAAACGCGTCCTTTGGCTTTTAGTGCCCTTCTTCGCGTCGGCGCACGCGGCGCAGGAGCAGCCGATTTCCGGCGTCCCGGGCGCATCGCCCGTTCCTAAAAGCGTAATTTTCATTGTCATTAACCATTCTGATTGACCTCTTTCTATTTCAGCCTTTTTAAAAACTGGGCTGTTTCGTTTGATGTTGTTTTTAAAAAAAACAGGTTTGGTCTTTTTTGAGTTTGATTGGATTGAGTTTGATTGGGATTGAGTTTGATTGGGATTGGGTTTGATTGGGATTGGGTTTGATTGGGATTGAGTTTGGTTGTGATTGAGAAAACGGGCGGCACGCGCGGGCGGGGGCGATGGATTCGGCAAAGAGCGGGCGGCGTTATTTGGAAGAATGGAGAAATGGTTTAAAAATGGTTTAAAAAATAGTTGAAAAAAGATTAAAACCGTTTTTATCTCAATCCTTACTTTCGGAATATGAATAAATATTCATGTGCAAGCAACAGAAAATTGTACTTTACACTGTTCGTTTTCCAGTAGCCGGTCGCTTTGCAATTATGTTGTTCTTTGATGACGATTTCTTTCGTGGTGAAACCTGTCCGCTCAAAGATTTTCATCACGTCAAAGCTCATTGGAATGACGCATCCTTTTTTGCGTGTGTCGCCCATAAGAATGGCACAAAATTTTCCGGACTTTAGAACACGATAACTCTCTGACGCAACTTTTTCCATTTCAAAAAGAAAGTCTTTTACGCCGCAATGTGATAAATCATTATCAATGTCTTCGCTGTACTGAATAATGTCAGCATAAGGCGGGTGTGTACAGATAAAATCAATACTTTCATCCTGAATAAAATCTAATTTTCGGGCATCGCCCTGCTTGATATTAACGTTCCCCGAGTTTGGATATTCAAAAGTGGTTTTTTCGCGGCATCGCTCCAATGCATCGAGATTGACATCAACGCCGATAATGTTACGGTTTAATAGTTTTGCTTCTACAAGTGTCGTACCGCCGCCGGCAAATTGATCAAGTACCATGTCTCCTTCTTTGGAGTATCGCAAAAGCAGATTTCGCGGTATATACGGTGACCAGTTGCCTCTGTATTTGGCATCGTGAGTAGCCCAGTTACCCCGATCGGGAAAACTCCAGACTGTATTCATTTCAAGTTCAAAATTTTCAGGTGCCCACTTCATACTTGTCATACATTGGTCTCTTCCGGATCTTCTTTGGTGAAGCAAAAGCGCTTTTATCGAAAAATTTCAGTCATTATGCCGGCTTCCATATCCTTGATGCTGTAAATATGTTCCATAATTTCAAATGTTTCTTCAAGGTTATTCTTTGCGAATTTCCAGCCCTGACCATCTGTGAACCAAACAAATTTAAAACCATTGATTTTCTCAGCCTCCAATGCGAGAGTCTTATAACTGCGGGCTGTTTCGTTTAATTTCGAGCCTCCGCTTGTGTAAAAGTTTGTTTCGATTCCGTATATGACTGATGGGGTTTTGACAACAAAATCAAAACGCTTTTCTGCTTTCCCCTGATTGGATAATCCGGAGAGGTCAATATTCCATTTTGATTCAATTGAACTGATAGTCATTTCTTTAAAATACGTCTCACCTAAAATCAATCCGGCCTTTTTCATATATGAATCAACAAGATTCTCCATCATGTGTCCGCCGCGGTTTTTCCGGCCATTGCTGTCAAGACCGGTTTCAACACCCGTGGCGTAGTCGACAAGATTAGAAATATTGTGATTTTCCATTAAATCGAAAAGCTTCGTTTTCCTCATAAAAATTTTATACTGCTCGATTGAGTAGCGCATATTGCGAAAAGAGTAAATGAATTCACCGTCGCCGTCAATGGCATAGATTTCATCCCCGCGAACGGCAAGAAGCAACGGAATACATTTTAATGTTTCAGGATAACGAGCGATAAGGTCTTCAAACTCCTTTTCGATATTTTCTGATCCGAGGAGTGAATTCAGGATGTTTAATTCCACTTTGATCATATCGATATTTCGGTGAACCTTAGAGAAGTTAACATAGTAATCATAGTCAGAGATGCTGGCCTTAAATTTAGAGAGCCATTCTTCAAAATTTCGCATTATTCTCCCCCGAATGCATTGCAAATCAATAATTCGCTGATTTTTCCGCGTGAGTTACCGACGGAATTTATTGAGCGGTTGGCGTTGATTCTCATTATTCTGTATTTTGAGTATAGTTTGTCAAAGAAATCATCATTTTTGTCTGTGTTTTTGGGGTCACTGTTACTTGCGATAATGTATGCACCGCAACCACTCATTTCATCAATAAACCGCGCAAGTTCTGCCTGCTCTTTGTCACCGAAACCACCCTCGGCATAGGAGGTAAAATTTGAGGTCACTGTAAGCGGCCGGTATGGCGGGTCGAAATATACGAATGTGTGTTCATCAATAAAGCTCTGCGATTCTTTATAATCGGCGCATACAATCGTTACTTTCTGCAATTTCTCCGATACCGTTAATAAATTCGCTTCATCGCAGATGGTCGGGTTTTTATAGCTCCCCTGAGGCACGTTAAACGCGCCGTGTGAGTTGACGCGATACAATCCGTTAAAACAAGTTCTGTTCAGAAAAATGAATAAAGCCGCAAGCTCCACAGGTTCGTTTCCCGTTGCTTTTAAAACATTGAAACGGTCACGACTTGCATAGTATATTTCTTTACGAATTTGTTCATTTACAGGAAGATATTGCTTTTCAAGGCTCTTCAAGGTATCAATCAATTCGACTCGATTGTCACGAATAGCCATATATGTTGCAATGAGTTCGCGATTGACATCGCTGATGTAAACTTCTTTCAAATCATAGCGGCTTAAAATATCAAACAATACTGCGCCGCCGCCGACAAACGGCTCTGCGTACTTAGTAATTGATTTTCCCAATGCCGCAGGATATTTACACCGAATGTCATTCAAGATTTGAGACTTGCCGCCCGCCCATTTCAAAAAAGGTTTGACAGGCATATCTGCGGGCGGATCAAAGCGGGTAATACGCCCATCTTCCGGTTTGTGAGCCGATTTCGGAATAAGCCACATATTTCCGATAAACTCCACTCCATCGATACGATTTTCTGAACAAAGCACTGCAATACGCCGCTGTGTAATATTCCATTTTTGAGCGGCTTCTTTTGATGTCATAAATTCCATTGAGGTACCCCTTTGTTCGAATTATTGTATTATAATATTCTAATTAAAGAACAATAAAAAGATGATACTAGGGTTGTATCATTTTGTAAACTTCATAAAAACTCATAACTGCCTGACCTTATATAAACATTTTGAAAAAAACGAGCTTGACATCGAATTTAATAAATGTTTGAGAAAAGAAAAACAAATATAAAAAAGGTTAAAATCGGTTTATAAAACGGTCAAAACCAAAAGGTCAAAACCAAAAGGTCAAAACCAAAAGGTCAAAACCAAAAACCCAAAACCAAAAGGTCAAAACCAAAAACCCAAAACCAAAAGGTCAAAACCCAAAACCAAAAACCCAAAACCCCAAAAAATCAAAATTTCCCAACGCGCCCTTCCTCATCCGTTTGTGTAAAAACCGCCGCGCCTTCTAAATTCTGTAAAGTGGTTTTCGCCAACTCATCCATTTCCGCCGGAGACAAAAAGGCCATTTCTTGAAAGGCCGAATCATTCGTGTTTTGCCCTTTTCCCTGCTGAAGAACGTAAGTCATCTTCTGTTTTTGTAAAACATTTCCACTCAGCCATTTCGCAATCAGGCGGATATCTTCTTTGGAACCGGCGATATCCGGAAAAACCGTTGTCTTGACTTCAAGTTCAAGCGAACTGCTGTCAACGATTTTTATCGATTCGGCGATGTTCGGCGCAGCGGTTGGAGAAGAAAAACCGATTACTTTTTCATGAGACGGGAGCGTCAGAGGCGCTTTGATGTCTATGAAAAACTTGTCGGCCAAGCCTTTATTTATCAAATCGGAAACAGCCTCGGGATAAAAACCGTTTGTATGAATGCCGACGCGTAGATCGTTCGCCTTTGAAAAGGCGGCGATTTCTTCAACGGCGGCGGCCTGAAGCAACGGTTCGCCGCCCGAGAAAACGACGGCGCTGACGAAAGGTTTGGATTCCAGAATTCTTTTTTGAACCCTTTCCGAGTCAACCGGATGAGCAGCGTCCAGCAAATGATGATTATGGCAATAACCGCAGCGGAAAGGACATCCTTCAAAGAAAATAACCACCGCGGAACGGCCGTGCCAATCAACTGTTGAAAGCGGAACAATCCCGCCGATATTTGCCTGCATAACGGATAATTAGGAAACAGGATTATTTGAAGGTTTCAGAAGAACAGAATAGTAAAACGGAAATGAAAACGGAAATGAAACGAAAAAGAAACAGGATAAAACATGATACAAGATGAAACAAAATAAACAAGATAAAACAAGATAAACAAGATGAAACAAGATAAAACAAGATAAAAGGATAAACAAGATGAAACAAGATGAAACGGGATAAAAGGATAAAACCTGATGAAACAGAATGAAAGGGATAAAAGGATAAAACAGGATGAAACAGGATGAAAAGGATAAAAGGATAAAACCGGATGAAAATAGAATGAAAATAGAATAGAAAGGGGATGAAAACGACAAGAGGAGACTGAAAAAAACAGAGCTGGAAACGGGATAATTAATATAATACCTAAGTCAAATGTCCGACTTCAGAAAAGTTCGGCGGCAGCGGATAAATATGACGGTTATTAAATAAAAACAGAAAGTTTTGAGAGTTGCCCTGATTTTTTCTTGACACAGACGTTGCAGATGTTGAAAACTTTTCAGACTCAGAAGACTTTTCAGACTTAGAAGACTTTGAGAACTTTGTCTGCAATTGAAAAACGATCGTTTACAAATTTCGTTTTTAAAAAATGGAAAAACGAAGAAGGAGAAGAAAAAAAAGGTATTAGGCAGATTAATTTTTCCCCAAGCGACACAAAACGAACCGCCCGGCGATCAACAAGGGCGCAAAATTATAAAAAGGAATTATTTCCAATCTGAAAAAATATAGAAATGCATTTAAGGGATGATATTTAGAAAAAATCTACCACGTTTTATGTAAAACTATGTGAAACGTTTTATGTGAATAATTCCGAGACGAAATTTATTCGATAGAATAAAATATGGTATTTTTGGGAGGTGTGGTTTATCCAAAAGCAAGAATTATTGCGGGTGCATGCTGATTTAGTAAAAATGAAAAACAACTTTGAAAAAATGGGCCATAATCAAAAATTTGGAGAATACTACTCATTATTGATTAATCCGGGTCATATTCACAAAAGTAAAAATGAACACGAAAAAGCTATTTTTGTTCTCAGCTCGACGTTATCCATAATCGTCGCTGAAGAAAACGCTGTATATCAGGCAACAAGAATGAAAATAGACAGAATGAAAAAAGGGCAAAATGATGATTTTTTTGAAATCGGGGGCGAAAAAGAATAAACCGGATATCAAAAACAAAACAAATCGCATGAGTCACATGAATCACATGAATAAATGAATTACATGAATCGCATGAATACATGAATCGCATGAATACATGAATACATGAATCACATGAGACATGAGTCGCATGATCACACAAATCACATAATTATCCTTTTTTATTTTTTTTCAAAATCCCAAATGATTCCATGACTTTTTTGTTCATCTCGGCTGTCCCGATGGTGATTCTGACCGTGTTTTTTCCGATATTCAAAAAAGAATCGCAACTTCGGATAGCAACGCCGTTTTTCAGAAAAATGTCAACCGCTTCTTTTGACGTGTTCGGGGAAACGTCAACGATGATGAAATTGCCTTCCGACGGATACGCTTTGTAAGGCGTCTGTTCGGTAACGGACACGATTAACTTTTTTCGTTCTTCGCGAACCGCTTTGACGCCTGCCGTCATGTCGTCCGAACCCTCCAAAGCCGCAATGGCCGCCGTCTCAGCCAAGATGCTGACTGAAAAAGGAGGCAAAACGCGCAGAAGGTTTTGAGCAATCCAAGCGGGAGCGAGCGCGTAGCCGAGACGCATGCCGGCAAGGCCGAAAGCTTTGGAAAAAGTTCTTCCGATGACAATGTTTTCGTATTCATTTACCAATCCGCAGAGGCTTCCTTTTTCGGAAAACTCGACATAGGCTTCGTCAATAAAAATGATGGCGTTGACTTGTTCCGCCAGCCTTCGAACATCGGCCGCCGCGATAACGTTGCCCGTCGGGTTGTTCGGTGAGCACAGGAAAATAATTTTCGTGCGCTCGGTAACGGCTTTCAGAATTTTGTCAATGTCAACGGCATAATCCGCCTTCAGACCGGCGTAAACAGGAACGCCGCCAAGACCGGCGGCGGAAATACCATAATATGTAAATGTCGGCGCCGGCAGAATCACTTCATCGCCTTCGCGAATAAACAGTTTGTTCAACGCGTCAATCAAGCTGTCCATACCGGGGCCCGCCGCAACGATATTATCAACGGGAAAGCCTGTGTATTTTGTCAATGCCGCCCTTAAATTCGACGCGTCCGCCGTCGGATAAAGAGACGCTGTGTTGGCAGCCTCTGCAATCGCTTTCACCACTTTGGGAGACGGGCCAAACGGATTTTCGTTGGCGTTTAACTTAATCACGGATGTCGGGTCCAAGCCGTATTCGGCAGCGATTTGAGATGTCGTTTTCCCCGGAATGTATTCGGGAACATTAGAAACGGACGGATTGAGTAAGGAGGCGAAAGCCTCTTTCGCTTTTTGAGACACGGATTTCCCCCGGTTTTGATTGGATGAACGGATGCAATTCTATGCAAATTTCAGTTCTTGATAGTGATGTCAATTCTTTGAGATCTCAATTCTTTGAGATTTCAATTCTTTGGGATTTCAATTCTTTTGAATTGATTCAATGACGGCGACCACGCGGTCAGCCTCTTCTTTCTTAATTGTCAGCGGCGGCAAAAGCCGAATAACGTTACCGGCGGTCACGTTTAAGAGAACGCCTTGCTGAGCGGCAGCATCCATGAAGTAGCCGCATTCGTGATTCAGTTCAATGCCGATCATCAGTCCCATGCCGCGAATATTGACAACGTCGTCGCGTTTCATTTTGGAAAGTTTTTCCATGAAATACCGGCCCATCTGCTCAGCGTTTTGAAGCAGTTGTCGCTCTTCAATCGTTTCAATGACTGCCAATGACGCCGCGCAAACGAGCGGGCTGCCGCCGAATGTTGTGCCATGTTCGCCCTTTTCAAAGGATAAACCGTCCCGCGCCGCAAAAGCGCCAAGCGGCAGGCCGCCGCCAATTCCTTTAGCCATTGTTAAAATGTCGGGAGAGACGCCGTAGTGGTCTTTGCAGAACCATTTTCCGGTGCGGCCGAATCCGGTTTGAACTTCGTCGAAGATCAAGACGAGGCCTTTTTTGTCACAGATTTCGCGAACTTCTTTTAAGTATTCTTTATTGGAAACGTGAACGCCGCCTTCGCCCTGAATGGGTTCAAGGATGACGCCGGCGGTGTCGCCCTCAACCGCTTTTTCAATCGCCGACGCGTTGCCGTACTCGACAAAGGTGGCGGGTTTCACGAGCGGAACGAACGGGTCGCGATATTTGATGTTGGCCGTCGCGCCGAGAGAGCCGATTGTCCGGCCGTGGAAAGCGTTGTTGGTCGATATGAAACTGTTTTTCTTGGTGTGCAATTTGGCCAGCTTCATGGCGCCGTCATTGGCTTCAGCGCCGGAATTGCAAAAGAAAACTTTTGAAAGACCTGTGATGTTCACCAATTTTTCCGCCAAATCCGCCTGCGGAATGTTGTAGTAGTAGTTTGAAACGTGTATCAGGCGCGCCGCTTGTTCCTGAATGGCGCTGACCAGTTTTTGATTGGCGTATCCGGTCGCGTTCACGGCAATTCCCGCAACGCAGTCGATGTACTCTTTGCCGAAAACGTCAATGAGCGTTGAGTCCTTGCCGCCCGTAAAAAGCAACGGCTTGCGGCCGTATGTCGGCATGACGTATTTGTTGTCTTTCTCGACAACCGATTTGTAAACAGATTCGGGATCCATTATTTTTCACTCTTAATTAAATAATTATTTTGATTTGTTTGTTTTTTTGATTTGTTTGTTTTTTGGGTTTGTTTGTGAAAACGGTTTCGTTCGTTTTCATTTCTTCTTCATTTTTTCTTCAATTCTTTGCCGATTGAGAAAGCGTTGCCGATCTCTTCGCCGACGCCGTAATAGTTTCTGTCTGTCGGGGAATAAATGATCGGTTTCAGCTTTTGGATTTCAATGCTGTCTTTGTGGTCCAAAATATCTTCCCGCGCTTTGACGTCCACGATTTTTCCGATAATGACAAAGTGGGTGCCGAGATTCATTCTGTCCGTCAGCTTGCATTCCAGATGCATCGGAAATTCGGCGATGTACGGCGCGTTGACTTTTTCGGCTTTGACGGCTGTTAAGCCGGCGCTTTCGATTTTGTTGGTTTCTCTGCCGCTTTCAATGCCGAAATAATCGGCTTCTTTGACATGTTCTTCCGACGGAATGCAGATTGTGAATTCTCTTTTGATGATGATGTTTTCATAGGTGTATCTGTCCGGCCGAATCGCCACAAAAACGGAAGCGGGGTCGGAATTTGCTATACCGCCCCAAGCGGCGGTCATCGCGTTGGCGCGTTCGTTTTTGTCATATGTCACGACAACCCACGTCGGGGTCGGAAAAGCGGCGGTTGAGGGCCCGAGGGATTTGAAAGTCATTTTAAGTCTCCTGATAATTGAAATGAAAGTCTGTTTGATTAGGAAATTATTTAGTATAAATTTATTTTAGCATAATATGATTTAACTTATTAAGTTATGTCTGATTATGTCAGAAACGACCCGATTTTTCAAGGCTTCCAAGAGCAGAATTCGGGGCTTTTTTAAAAGTTTGGATAGTAAAAAGATATCATTCGCTTCCCCTCTTGACACAAAGTCATCCGTTACGAATCATTTAAATATTTTAAAAGACACTTTAAGACGCTCTTTTTTATTCTAAAATTTTAAAAGCGCCGTTGTGGCTTAGCGGTATAGCGGCTGATTCGTAATCAGCAGGCCGAGGGTTCAAGTCCCTCCAGCGGCTTTCATTTTTTAAAAACAAAAGAGGAAACTTGTTTCCTCAATTTCATTTTGGAAGTTTCAGTCTTAGCTTTGCTGCCGTTTAGCCGTTTATAGTCATAAGAGGCTGCCGGCTTCTTTGACAAATACTTCTTCTTTGGATGCTTCATTATCAAGCGCTTCTTTGACAAGTGTTTCTTTGCTAAATGTTTTTCTGCTAAATTGATGTTCAGCGACGGATTGTTTTGCAATCTGTTCAACAATTCCCATTCACAAATTTAATATTTTTTGAGAGTTCATATATATTTTACGGATAAATACATAAAATGTGTTAGAAAGATATATAATGTCAAAGAGGTATATTGGAATTTGTTGAAAATGAGATTTGAGAGAAAACAAATAATAGTTCACTCAGCACTCAAATGAACAAAAATAGGTTGTAAAAACAACTGTAGTGAAAACAATAGTAGTAAAAACAACAGTCGTAAAAACAAAAGTGATAAAAAAATGTTTGAAGAAAATTTCTTTGAAGTTGAAGAACTTCAACTCGAAAACGAAAACGTTGTATCATACGAAGAAACGTTGGATGTAGACAGATATATCAGAGCGATGAAATAACGCTTTGACCAAATTCTTATTTTTTTCCGGTTCGGAAGAAAAATGAATTCGGATTCTAATTCTTTTTTTGAAAAACGAAATTGAAAACATATTGAAACGCAATTGAAAACACCAGTTGAAAACACCAGTTGAAAACACCAGTTGAAAACACCAGTTGAAAACACCAGTTGAAAACACCAGTTGAAAACACCAGTTGAAAACACAATTGAAAACACAAGAAACAAGCTGTCCGCTTCAAAACCAATTTAAAAAAAACGAGTGGGATAGCGCGGATTTGAACCGCAGTCCGAACGTCCCGAACGTCCGAGGATGGACCAAGCTACCCTACTATCCCGAGGGTGATGAAAGGTAAAATAGACTGCTTTTATTTTAATCTTATGGGATAGTGCGGATTTGAACCGCAGTCCAAGCGTCCCAAACGCTCGAGGATGGACCAAGCTACCCTACTATCCCGATTTGATGTAAAAACACGATTTTTCGGCTCACCGCAATCATATTTATGAATACGAGTGAGACGACATAACAACGCGTCATAATTTATAAAGATTGTGATTTCTCCCAAATACGTGCGCCTGCGAACACAAACGGCAGAGAGAGGGGGAGGAGGGAGAAGAAGGAGACGGCCTGACAAGCGAAAAGCGCAAAATTTTTCAAACGATTTTGCCGCTGTGTTCTTTGATGAGGTTCAGCAACTGTTTTAACTCTTCAACGCCGTCACCGGCCGTTTTCAAGAATTCGCCGACTTGTTCGCCTGCAACGGCGCCCTGCGGCGACGCTTTGATCAGTCCGTCCTGTTCAAGAACGCGAAGCGAATAACGCACTTTGTGCGCCTGCATGCCTGTTACTTCCGCCAATTTTAAAATACCGATTGGCCCCTGCTCAATAACGATTTTCAAAACCTGCATATGGCGGTCAATCAATTCCAATTCGCTGCGGGCTTGGTCAAAAAGCATAGAAACAACCTGTTGAATGATTTAAATAATGAATAATTTAAACAATGATATGAATTTTAATGAGTTTCAATGAGGATTTAAGCCTTACTGTTCTTAAAAGTGACTCACGCAAAGGCGGGGGGTAAAAATGTTGTCACCGTGTCTGCTGCCGGACTTGCTGTCTGCTTAGCTGTCTGCTTAGCTGTCTGTTTTGCTGTCTGTTTAGCTGCCAAACTTGCTGCCAAACTTGCTGCCTGCCTTGCTGCCAAACTTGCTGCCTGCCTTGCTGCCTGCCTTGCTGCCTGCCTTGCTGCCTGCCTTGCTGCCTGCCTTGCTGCCTGCCTTGCTGCCTGCCTTGCTGCCTGCCTTGCTGCCTGCCTTGCTGCCTGCCTT
>WRCE01000007.1 GCA_009784005.1 Candidatus Methanimicrococcus labiotermitis | reverse complement strand
CGGGTGTCGGCAATGCGGGTGTCGGCAATGCGGGTGTCGGCAATGCGGGTGTCGGCAATGCGGGTGTCGGCAATGCAGGTGTCGGCAATGCGGGTGTCGGCAATGCGGGTGTCGGCAATGCAGGTGTCGGCAATGCAGGTGTCGGCAATGCAGGTGTCGGCAATGCGGGTGTCGGCAATGCAGGTGTCGGCAATGCAGGTGTCGGCAATGCAGGTGTCGGCAATGCGGGTGTCGGCAATGCAGGTGTCGGCAAATTGAAATTATATTATCAGGACCCCTGCCATCTGACACGCGCTCTTGGAATTTACGAAGACCCGCGCCGCGTCATCGCGGCTATCCCGGGAATAGAATTGGTCAACCCGACTCAGGATGGCTCTATTTGCTGCGGTTTTGGCGGCGGTGTTCGCGCGGCTTTCCCTCAAAAATCGCTCGGCATGGCGGAAAGGGTGCATCAATTCGCGAAAAGTATGGGCAGCGGCGCGATTATCACGAATTGCGGCGGCTGCATGAAGAATATTATCGAAAGCGGTTACACGTCGGCAGAAGGACTTCCCGTTTATGATTTAGCGGAATTTGTTTCTATCGCCTGCGGGAACGCCCCCGTTGAAAGAGATGACATGAAACTGATTTACCTTTCCAACAAGGCGCTTTTGAAGTGCCTGACAAAATACGATTATGAACCGTATGGGGATTTGGCGCCCGTTTACGACCCTGATTTGAAATGATAAGGTTTTAATAAAAAAGAATGATTAAGACATTTTCTAAATCAATTTCAATCAATTTCAATTATCTTCAATCAATTTCAATTATTTTCAATCAATTTCAATTATCTTCAATCAATTTTATCAATTAATCAATTTTCCAAGTTGAACCAATCTTTAAAGGAATTATTAAAGGAATATTATGACAGAGATTACCCATTGGGCAGATGTCGCCTCGGAAGAAGCGATGGCGAAGAATGAGAAGAATGTGATTTCAACGGGCATTACGCCTTCCGGCCACATTCACATCGGAAATATGAGGGAAGTGCTGACAGCTGACGCTGTTTACTGTTCGATGAAAAGCAAAGGCGAAGACCCCGAATTTTATTATATCGCCGACAACTATGACCCGCTTCGCAAAGTCTATCCGTTTTTGACAGAGGAAGAATACGCGCAGCATGTCGGAAAACCGATTTCTGAAATCCCCTGCCCCTGCGGCCGGCACAAGAGTTATGCCGACCACTTTTTGGAGCCTTTTATCGCCGCGATGGGAACGCTGGGTATCCACCCGAAGATTTTGAAAACGGATGAGCTCTATAAGGAAGGTAAGTTCGTTGAGGCGATTCTGACGGCGCTGAAAAACCGCGATGTGATTGCGAAGATTTTGGAAGACGTGTCAGGTAAGGAAGTGACGGAAGATTGGAGTCCGTTTAATCCGATTTGCGATGGCTGTAAACGTATCAACAGCGCCAGAGTCACCGGCTTTGACGAAGCAGAAAAGACTGTCAGCTACGACTGTCCCGCTTGCGGCGCCTCCGGCAAGGTTTCGATGGTTGGCGGCGGCAAGCTGACTTGGCGCGTCGAATGGCCTGCCAAATGGAAAATTTTAGGCGTCACCGCTGAGCCGTTTGGCAAAGACCACGCTTCCAGCGGCGGCTCATACGATTCCGGTATTCTCATTTCCCGCGACGTTTTTAAAAATGAACCGCCTTTGCCGGTCATCTATGAGTGGATTATGCTCGGCGAAAAGGGCGCTATGTCTTCTTCTTCCGGCGTCGTCGTGTCCATTTCAGATATGCTTGACGTTGTTCCGCCCGAAGCGCTTCGCTTTTTGATTATGAAAACGCGTCCCGAGAAGCACATCAAGTTCGACCCCGGGCAGCCGCTTTTAACGCTTGTTGACGAGTATGAGCGCCTGCGGGACAAAGAGGACCCGACAGCGTTTGAAGAGAGAATCGTCGCCCTTTCTCAGTCAAAAGACGTGAAGCAGTCTAAGATTCCGTTTAAACAGATGGTGACAATTTATCAGGTGGCCGGCGGCGATTTGGACAAGATTGACGCGGTTGCCAAGCGTTCCGGTTTTGATGAGGACCCGGAAATGATCAACCAATTGGCGCGTCAGGTCGGGCTTTGGCTTGACCAATACGCCCCGCCTTTCGCTAAATTCGGCGTCAAAGACAGCGTCCCCGTTCAATCCGCCTCCTTGACCGGTACGCAGCGCGCCTTTTTGAACGCGTTCGCGGACCAACTGGACGCGGTGGACGCGGCAGGTGTGGAATTGGGGCCCGAAGATATTCAGCGCATCGTTTATGAAACAAAGGACGCCGAATCGGCCATTGCCGGAAAAATGGTACAATACGCAGGCGGCGAAATCCCGCCCGAAGAAATCGACACGAAAAATTTCTTCGCCGCCATTTACACCGCTCTTTTGGGGCAAACATCGGGGCCGAAAGCCGGCTGGTTCTTAACGTCGTTTGATACCGACTTTTTAGTCCAGAGATTCAGAGAGGCCGCGGCATACCGGCCTTAACCGTATCGGCTGACAGGAAATGCCGGCGAAAATATTGAACGGTACCGACAGAATTATTGATTGAAATTATTGATTGAAATTATTGATTGAAATTATTGACAGAAAACATTCTCACCGTCAAAACATTAAGGGAAAAATATGGCGCTCGACTCGCAAGATTTGGAAATCATTGAGAAATATACGCTTCAAAACGCTGTGAAATATGAAGCGGTGCCGCAGGAAAAAGCTGTTCTCGGAAAAGTTATGGGCATTGCGCCGCACTTGAGAAACCGCGTTCCGGAAGTGACGCTGGCGATTTTGGAAATTGCCGGGAATTTAAATAAAACCGCGCCGGACGCGTGGCGCCAAAGGCTGAGCGACATTGCGCCCGACCTTTTAGATGAAATTTCCGTTAAGAAGGAGCCGGGAAAAGGGCTTAAAGAATTGCCGGGCGTCGGTACGGGGCGCGTTATCATGCGGTTTGCGCCCAATCCCAACGGGCCGCCGACGATTGGCAGTTCCCGCGGCATGGTTGTCAATTCCGAATACGTCAAAATGTATGGCGGCCAATTTGTTTTAAGATTTGACGATACGGACCCGGACCAAAAGCGCCCGATGCTTGAAGCGTATGACTGGTATGTTGATGATTTCAAATGGCTCGGCGTGACGCCCGATTTGATTGTCAAGGCATCTGACCGCTTTGAAACTTATTACGAAATCGCCGAGCGGTTAATCGGCATGGGACACGCTTACGTTTGTTTTTGCGACGGCGAGGTTTTCAAGGGCTTAAAGGATAAAAAACAGGCTTGTCCGCACCGCGACGCGCCGCCCGAAGAAAATTTAAAGTACTGGAAAATGATGCTTGCCGGCGATTATGAAGAGCGTGACGCGGTTCTTCGGATTAAAACCGATATTTTGCACAAAGACCCGGCTCTTCGGGACTGGGGCGCTTTTCGCATTTTAAAGAAGGACCATCCCCGGCCGGAAATCGGCTCCAAGTACATCGTGTGGCCGCTCCTTGATTTTGAGGGCGCGGTGGAAGACCATTTGCTTGAAACGACGCACATTATCCGCGGCAAAGATTTGCAAGACAGCGGCAAGCGGCAGAAGTATATTTACGATTACCTCGGGTGGACTTATCCGGTGACGCTTCATTGGGGGCGTGTCAGTATTGAAGAGTTCGGCAAGCTCAGCACCAGCGGTATTCGCCGCGACATTGAGGCCGGCGTTTATTCAGGGTGGGACGACCCCCGCCTGCCGACGGTTCAGGCCGTTCGCCGCCGCGGTATTCAGCCGGAAGCCTTGAAGAAATTTATGATTGAAATGGGCGTCGGCGAAACCGATGTCAGCATGAGTATGGAATCTCTTTATGCCGAAAACCGCAAATTCGTTGACCCGACCGCGCACAGGATGTTCTTTGTCGCCGACCCCGCCGAATTTTTCATCGACGGTTATGAAGGCGGCATCGTCAAAGCGCCGCTTCACCCTTCACGGCCGGATATGCGCGAAATTAATACAGGCAGCACGGTCGTCGTGACAAAAGAAGACGCCGCCGGATTCGCAGTCGGCTCAAAAATCCGCTTAAAAGACCTCGGCAACGTCGAAATCACTTCGCTGTCGCCGCTGAACGCGAAATACATTGATAACTCAATGGATACCGTCAAAAAAGAGAAGATGAAAATCATACACTGGGCGCCGATTGACGGCGTCAAAGTTACCGTTCTCGGGCCCGACGGGAATTATTCAGGCATCGGTGAGCGCCGGATTACAGAAGAGTTGGATAAAGTCGTTCAGTTTGAACGTTTCGGCTTCTGCCGCATTGACGCGGTTGAGGGTAATGACGTAACGGCTTACTTTGCCCACAAATAAAGCGGAAACTCAAAACAAAGTTGAAACTCAAAGTAAAGCGGAAAACAGAGGCAAACCGATAACATAATAAGCCGATAAAACAACAAGCTGAACAATGAAGTAAAAAAACAACAAATTGAAATTTAATTCATTCAATTCGATTCATTTAATTATTATTTATTCAAGTTCATTATTTATTGTGGATTTATAGGATTTACAGGATTTACAGGTTTACAGGATTTATTCAGGATATTCAGGAGAAATCAATATGAAGATTTTAGTCAGCGATTCCCTCTCGCAAGAGGGTTTGACGATTTTAAAGGAAAGCGGTTTTGATGTTATTGTCGCGACCGGCCTTTCCGAAGACCAACTTGTTGAAAAGATTAAGGACGTTGACGCGCTCGTTATTCGCAGCGGCACACAGGTCACCGCCCGCGTTATTGAAGCCGCCGACCGTCTTAAAATTATCGGGCGCGCAGGCGTCGGTGTCGATAACGTTGACACGGAAGCCGCAACGAAGAAGGGGATTATTGTCTCCAACACGCCCGACGGCAACACGCTGTCCGCCGCCGAGCACACGTTTGCTATGCTGATGGCGATGGCTCGAAACATCCCTCAAGCCTGCGCTTCTCTTCGTTCCGAGAAATGGGAACGCAATAAGTTTACGGGCGTTGAACTCAACACCAAGGTTTTGGGCGTTGTGGGTCTTGGGCGCATCGGCGCTGAAGTCATTAAACGCGCGCAATCTTTCAATATGACGATTCTCGGTTTTGACCCGTTCGTTTCTGAAGAGCGCGCCAAATCCATGGGCGTGACTTTGGCAACTGTTGAGGAAATTTGCCGAAAATCCGATTTCATCACCGTTCACACGCCGCTTACGAAGGAGACAACAAACATCATCAACACCGATATGTTCAACATTATGAAGCCGGCCGCCCGTATTATCAATTGCGCGCGCGGCGGGATTATCAATGAGGATGATTTGGCACAGGCCGTGGAAAGCGGCAAAATCGCGGGCGCCGCCATTGACGTGTTCGTCGAAGAGCCGCCGCTTGGTTCAAACCTCCTCAAATCCGATAAAATCATCGTCACGCCCCACCTCGGCGCGTCCACTGTTGAGGCGCAGGTCAATGTGGCAATCGACATCGCTTATGAAATTATCAGCGTTTTAAACGGCGAAGGCGCGAAAAGCGCGGTCAACATCCCCTCTGTTCGCCCCGAAGTCATGGAAGTCATTTCCCCGTATGTCAGATTGGCTGAGACGTCCGGCAAAATCGCCGCCGCGCTCATCGGCTCCAGCTATGATAAAATCGAATTGGCTTACAACGGCGAAATCGCCGGAAAAGACGTCAGGACCGTTACGCTTGCCGCTCTTAAAGGCGCGCTTCAGGTGGCTGTCGGCACAGGCGTGAATTATGTCAACGCCCCCGGCCTTGCCAAGTCCCGCGGCGTTGAAGTGAGCGAAAAGAAGTCTGAAACCTCTGACGAATACGCGTCCGTCTTTACGGTTGTCGTTTCCGGCGGCGGCAAGTCCGCAACCGTTAAAGGAACCGCTGTCGGCAATGACATCAAAATCATCCAAATCGACAAGATCCGCGCCGATATTTATCCTTCCGCCCGTATGATTTTTGCCGACCACATCAACAAACCCAACGTGATTGGCCCGTGCTGTCAAATCCTCGGCGAAAACAACATCAACATCTCCGGCATGCAGGTCGGCTATGTCAAAATCGGCGAGCCGACAATCATGGTCATCAGCGTGGACAGCGATGTCCCCGAAGACGTATTAAAGAGACTGACAACCGTTGACGGCGTTTTAAGCGCAAAAATCGTCGCGGTTTGATTTTTCATGAATTTCTTGAATGAATTTCTTGAATGAATCAAAAGACATGGATTTCTCAATCCAAAAGGCCGGAAATCAAACCGGCCTTTCCGTTTTTTAAAAACGAATAAGATAATACGAAAATAAACCTTGAAAATAAATCGCTGAAATAAGCCGCGAAAAACGTTTTCCCTTTTCCCATAAAATCCGCCGGCGCCGTTTTCCGTTTTACATAAAATCTGACAGCGACGTTTTCTTGATTTTATGGTTTTCAAATGTGTCCCGTATGTCTTTTTCAAGCAGCTCGATTCTTTCCCGCGTGTATACCGAGACGCCGTATTTGATTGCGACTTCTTTGGAAACTTCGACGTATTTTCGGACGGCCCCTTCGTGAACGGTTAGGACGATGTTGCCGCCGCCGCATTTTTGACACGTTCCCGAAAGAGGGGGGCGCCTGTATTTTGTTTCGCATTTGATGCAGCGGAATGTTTGTTTTGAAAAGGCGCGCAGGTTGCCCATGATGTCGGGCAGGAAGTGGGACCTTAAGACCAGTTCGGCGACATCCGTTTCGTCGACGGCGCGGATTTTTTCGGCAAGCTTCAGCTGGGCCTCCATTTTGTCCGTCATTGTTTCAAGTGTTTTGTATGCCGAGAAGTCAGGGCCGCGCGCGATGTTTTTCGTGTCGTGCGTGAACATGAAGTTTTCATACTGGTTCGGCGTTTTCAGGCGGGCGCTGACCAAGTCCATGATTTTTGAAATTTCCGCGGGATTTTTGTATTCTTCCGCCGCCAAATAAAAAGCGTGAGGGTAGCGGGCACACATGTCGATGTTGTGCGCTTCTTTGTCGATTTCGTTCGGGTCAATCCGCGTTGTTAAGACGAGCGTCGCATCCATTTGCCCGCCGCGCTTGTCAGGCAGGTATTCGCGTGAGAAGTTCAGCAGGCCGTCTAAAAGCAGCATCACGCAGTCTTCGTCGCCGTCGCAGTTGCGGCGTTTGGAGGCGTGGAAATACGGATGCGCGTAGCCGACAGACGCTTTTGTGTAACCGATAAGCCGTCCCAAGACGCCGGCGGATGTGTGCGGCGCCAAACCGATGAGCATCGCGCCGATTAAGTCTTGCCGCGTTTCGCAGTTGTAGTACGGTTCTAATCCGTAATAGCGAACGAGCAGGTCATCCACGTAATGCGTTGTTTTCAGCAAATAGTCCATGCAGTCTTCTGAGACGACGAGGTCTTGAACGAACAGGCAAACCGTTTGGTCATCGTTTTTTAAGTCTTTGCCGTGAATGTCTTTTCGGTAACCCAGCTTTCTCAAATCATTCGCCGTGATGCCGAGTTCATCCGCGCGGATGTGTGTCAGCGGTATGTCGGACATGTCGTAGCGGACTGTTCCGTCTTTGAATATGTAAACGTCATGAAGCGCTCTTAAGATGCCTTTTTCCAGCGGCTCGGGCGTTTTTGACCGGCTCATCAGTTCTTTGACGCCTTTGATGAGCTCGAAGTTGTCACGAACGCCGAGTCTTTCGATGGCTTCTTTGTAGACCGAGCGGAATTCTATCGGCTTTTTGAGGCCGCAGACGGTTGTTTTGTCGCATTTCGGGCATTTCGGGTCCGGCGTTTCAATCCCGCAGCGCGGGCAAAACAGACGCTCCAGTGTGTGTTCGCCGCAGCCGCAGCGCCATTTGTGCGTTTCCCGCCCGCAGCGGGGGCAGACGCGCATGCCGATTTTAATCTCGAATTTGCCGGTGACGGCATTATGGTCTTCACGGTATTCCGATGCATCGATTAAGTTTCTCGTTTTTCCGCCGTGTTCGCCAATCGGGAACAGCACTTGCGCCGCCGGCGACATCTTACGCAGCGCCGACTTTTCGGGGCGTCCCATGCGGGCGCCGATACGAGACGGCGCGCGGGGCTTCACTGTCATGCCCGATACCAAACAAACGGCTTGGACGGTTGAGATGGCTGAGGCGGCTGAGGCGGCCGAGACGGCTGTCTCGGCGCCGCCTGCTGTGTCAGCACCACCTTCTGTTTCGGCCCCGCCTGCTGTCTCGGCCCCGCCTGCTTGTAATGTGTCTGAATTCCAAGGTTTTTGAATCCGCCCGCCCTCTTCCGATAAGCCGAAGGATTTCAAAACATGGCGGTACGGCGTTATTAATATCATTTTTTCGCCGTTTTCATCCGCTCGAACGATATGAAGCAGAAGAATGTTTTCAAGAAGCGTTTTTATTCCGGCTTCGGCGGCTTTGCAATAGGGAAGCGCCAAATATTCCTTCTCGGCGGGGTTTTGGTTTTCCTCATCATCCGCCGCCGGATTTTCCGCGTCGGTGTATTTGACGATCCTGCCGTTTTCGGCAATGAAAGACGCTAAATCTTCAAATTCTTCGACATACAAGTCATGCCAAAGATAGTTGTAATCGGGATGAAGCGGGATGCCTTTTGAAGCGAGAAGAAGTGCCTCCTCCTCTGTGATATGTTTCAATCTTTCAAACAAAGCAGGGTCTGCCGCCTTTTCTCCGCTCGCCGCCTTTTCTCCGGTTCCGGCTTCGGTTTCGGCTTTTGCGCATCCTGTCTCGTAATCGTAAAGCCACCATTCAAAACAGTAAGGCGACGGTATCAAAACGTGATTGTTTTCCAAGAAGTCACCGTAATTGAACAAGATTTCGCCGATGTCGATGATGTATTCTATATCTTTTTTTATTCTCAGGGCGATTTTTTCGTCATCGGCTCGTATGACGTCGCCGTTTTTTAAACGGACGGTCGGGCCTTCTATTGAATCTACCGCCGCCATTCCCGCGGCTTTTCCGGGGCGCTCGACTTTGAGTTGGGTGCCGTTTGTGATGAAGTCGTCTAAGATGAACATGGACGCGGGGTTGATTCCGGCGGCGGCGAATGATGTTGCGCGGGATCGGCCGTATCTGAGGCGAAATCCGCCTTCGCGGGACGGGTGGGAAAAGAGGGGTCTGCCGGCGATTAAGTCTTGGATGTATTTGTTTTTCGGTTTTACTTTTAATGCCGACGGCCTTGGTTTTACGGCAGCGGCGGGCTCGGCGCCCTCTTCGCCGTCTCCGGTTTTCGCGCCGGCGATGAGTTTGTCCAAGAAACCCCAGCCGTCGATTTTCAGGATGTCGACGTGTTTTTTGACTTTGGGCGCTTTGAGAATCATGCCTTCGGCAATCACAAGCGCCATGCCGCCTCTTAAACGGTTTCCGGGGATTTCGGGCATGTTTCTGTACCCTTCCACTTCAGCGTCTTCTGTCGCGTCGCCGTCAACGCAAACGGGGCAGTTTTCCACAATCAAACGGATTTCGTCATCCGTTGGCGAATATTGGAGGGAGGCGGTTCTTTTGTAAATTCTGATTTCTTCGGCGTACCGCTCTACCAGCTCTTTTCGCGGTTTGAAACGGTCAAGGCCGATGCTGCGGCGAACGTAGTCGCCAACCAAAACGGAAAGCGCTTGAGCGGTTCCGCCGGCGCTTCGTATCGGGCCGGAATAGTAGATTTTTAAATATTCCGTGCCGTCGGCGTTCTTATCAATTTTAACTTCGGCAATCCCTTCAATCGGCGCCGCCACGACGCCTTCTGTGATAACGGCCATTGAAACGCGAATCGCGGCGTCAACAGCGTCTTGTTTTTTTGTGATGCCGCCGACTTTGCCTTCGGCAATTTCCTTGCCGATTAATAGAGCGGCTTCCTCACGGTTCTTGCCTTCTTCTTCCATCTCGCGAAGGCGGCTCGCGACGCCTTTGACCCCGATTAAATTTTCAACGCGGTCAGCCAAGTCTTTGGCAAGCGGGATTTCGACATAGGGACGCGGGTCCTCTCCTCTGGAACGGGCGTCATTCGCGATCTCCATCTCGTTGTGAAGTTTTTCTTCCAAGAGGGCGAAATACGCCTGCATGGCTTCGCTTTGCGCCGGTTTTTTTTCCATGGTTTGACCCGCTGATTCAAAACAGATTTTTTTCTTAATTAGTTTCGCAATAACTTATTATGTTCTTTTGTTTCGTTATAACTCATTTTGTTAATTAGTTTCGTTATAACTCATTTTGTTAATTAGTTTCGTTATAACTCATTTTGTTTTTTTATTTCGTTATAACTTATTTTGTTCTTTTGTTTCGTTTAACATTTGCTTCGTTAAACGTTGTTCCGTTTACTTCCCTCTTCTCATTTTGGAAGCCATCATCACTTGGAAAACGATTGTAAAGAAGATGAGGAGAGCGCCGGCGATGATTAAGCCCTGGCCGATTTGGTTTAACCTTTCGCTTGTGTTCAATACCATGAGCAGGAAACCGCCGCAGATGATGGCGAGGTTGACGATGTTAATTGTCCTGATGGTTTCATTGATTTTTTTATTGTTCGACCTGTTTCTCAATTTCGCTTTTTTTTCTTCGTTCATTCTGTTACCTCTCCGATTACTTTTTTGATTTCGCTGATTTCAAGTCCGCCTTTTCTTAAGATTTGGGGCGGGTTGACGGTTAAATCAATGATGGTTGACGGAATTCCAAGCTCTGTCTTTCCGCCGTCAATGAGTATGTCAATTTTTCCGCCCAGATTGTTGTAAACATCTTCGCCGGACCTCGGCTCGTCTGTTCCCGATAAATTGGCGCTCGGGCAGGCCAGCGGCCCCGTCAGCCGTACCAGTCCGAGAGGGACGGGGTGGGCGGGGATACGAAGGCCAACGGTTTCTTTGCCGGCCGTTACTTTGTCGGAAATTTCTTCCTTTTTCTTAAGGATCATTGTCAGCGGCCCCGGCCAGAATTTTTCTGCCAAAAGGCGGGCGGAGTCGGGAATGTCAGATGCCGCTTTTCCCATGTCCTCGACCGCGCCAAGCAATATACTGAGCGGTTTTTCAGGCGGTCTGCCCTTGATTTGATAGATTTTCAAGACAGCCTCTTCGTTAAAAATGCTCGCGCCGATACCGTAAACCGTTTCCGTCGGAAAAGCGGCGGTTTTACCGTTTAACAGAGCCTTCGCTGTTTCCGAAATCATTGCGTCAAGAGCATCAGGTTCCGTGTCCGGTCCGACTTTGTAAATTTTCGTTTGAATCATAAGTGACCGCCTTTTTGAATAATTTGGACGAGAAAATGTGATACGGGATAATAATACGGGATAATAATACGGGATAATAATACGGGATAATAATACGGGATAATAATACGGGATAATAATATGGAATCATAATACGGGATAATAATACGGGATAATAATATGGAATCATAATATGGAATCATAATATGGAATCATAATACGGGATAATAATATGGAATCATAATATGGAATCATAACATGGAATCATAATATGGAATCATAATATGGAATCATAATATGGAATCATAATATGGAATAATAATACGGGAAAATGTGGGAAAATGTGGGGAAATACGGGATTATTGTCCCGTATTGTATCTCAAAACCGCGACGATTCCGCCGAAAGCCGACATCAGCTGGTTGCCTTCGTCAAAATCGGTGGAGATGAAATGGACGGCGGCGTTGGATTTGTCAGACATTTCCGACAGTTCGTCAACGACGTCGCGGATTTCGATTTCGTCTTGTTCCGCGCCGCATTTGAAGCAGTGGCCCATGTTCGGGACGTGTTCCCCGGGGCGCCATGTTCTTGTTTTTTGGTTCAGTTCGCCGCAGCTCGGACATGTGGATGTCAGTCTTTCGGCGCGGAGGTCTTCTGAGAGGATGAGCATTTCAACGGCGTTGATTTCTAAATTGGCGCGAACGCTTTTTTCGCCGTAGGAGGCGCGGCCGGATTCGGCGATTAATTCTTTGAAGAATTGTTTCATGATGGTTTTTTGTTCCATCAGCTCTAAGTCCGCGAGTTTTTCGCCGGCGGCGTTGACGAGTTCGTTTAAGCCGGATTCGTCGGTGTAGGCGATGTCAAACAAGCCGAGGACTTTTTTCGCGAGTTCGTGGTGGAAGAATTCGCCGTCATAGAATTCTTCTTTTGTCGGTGACGGGCCGCCGATTAATATGCCTTTGAATTCTTTCGGTTCTACCGCTAAGAATATTTCACTGGCGGCGTCGCCGATTCGTTTGTAAAATTCGTGAATGGCAATCAATCTCAAGCTTTGGAAACGTTGCGCGCTTTGACCGCCTTTGCGCTGCTTTCCCGGGACCGTTGAGGTCAGGCGGCGATGCGAATCGATTTTTTTGCCCACAAGCGTTCCGATGGTGGCTTCTCTTCTGTCCATGACGAGAAGGCCAAACGTTCCTTTTTCTTTGAGCATATATTCCAGCGGCTCGAGGTAAAATTCTGAGTTGCAGTGGTATTTGTAGGTCACAATCGGCTCGGGCGGATTGACGACATAACTTTCCATGCTTGTTTTGTTGGAGCCGACATCAACCGCTCCCGTGAAATAAACAATCCCGTTCTCGGGCACTTTGTCCAAATATCTCAATCGTGAAAGAAGAGAGTCAATCGCCCCCTGAACATTGGTTTTGGTCATTTTGGACTTAATGTTTGCCGCTTGGCTGTGCTCTTCGCGCAAATCTGCCGTGACGTCCGATATTTGCTTATCGGGCGGGATGTAAAGGGCAACCAGTTCCGTGCTTCTCCCTTTCTTGTCACGGAGAATCTCAAGCTTCTTTTTGAATTCGTATCTGTCATGCGCTGACGTTTCTGCCATAATAAATGTACTCCGGTATTCATCGCGTAAACGGTTTGACTCGGTTCTCGGTTCCATTCGGTTCCTTTTCGGTTCCGTTCGGTTCCATTCGGTTCCATTCGGTTCCTTTCGGTTCCTTTTCTTTATCTTTGGGTTTTCCGGGAAGCCTTTTCCTTTCAGCTTCTTTGAATCTGTCTACCGTTTACGAAATATTTTAGTTTCAAATTTGAATCAAATTATTGTTTTGAATTTGACACTTAAAAGAACTCATAAATTATAAACTAATCTCATGGAGACTGAAAGAAAGCTAAAAGACAGTTAAAAGAAAGCAAAACGTGTCTTTTCAGTCTTCCGTTTATAATGATGATTATATTAATGAGAATAAGTCGCGCGCCGCATTTTCGTCTTTCGTCCGCTTCGCTCCCGAAAGCCGAAATTGCGGTCGTACCAGAACTTTTCAAGGAATAAGAAAAACGAAACACCCCTTTCTTCAAAAAAATAAGAAAAGGGAACGCCCCTTTTCCCGAAACTTATCTTTCAGGTTTTAAAAAAGCGGCGTTCAGGTTTTGAATATTACGAAAATTGGTGTTTCATTTTTTCTTCTCTTTTAATCCCTAAAACCGACCGTTCATTACGAATTCCGGTCTGAGCGCAGCGAAGAACGGAATCGGAATGAACGGCTATTATCATCATTTGCTGATGCAGTTGCATGTTTATAGTCAGTTTTTGTAGTTTATTGCCGGTTTTCATTGTCAGTAATATTGTCAGCTTATAATGATGATATTGATGAGAATAAGTCGTGCGCCGCATTTTCGTCTTTCGTCCGCTTCGCTCCCGAAATCCGAAATTGCGGTCGTACCTGAACTTTTCGATGACTATTCATCAATAAAATAAATGCAGGTATTCGCCGTAACCTTCTTTTTCAAGGTCGGCGAGGGGTATAAACCTTAAAGCCGCGGAATTGATGCAGTAGCGCAAACCGCCCCCTTCCGCCGGGCCGTCTTTGAAAACATGGCCTAAGTGGGAATCGGCGCTCTTACTTCTGACTTCAACCCTGCGCATCCCAAAAGACGTGTCTGTTTTTTCGGTTACGGCTTCGCCGTCAACCGGCTTGAAAAAAGAAGGCCAACCGCAGCCCGAGTCAAATTTATCCATAGAGGTAAAAAGAGGTTCGCCGCCGACAATATCTACATATAAGCCGACTTCCCGATGGTTGTTGTATTCACCTGTGAAAGGACGTTCAGTTGCATTGTTTTGTGTGACTTCATATTGCAGGGGTGTTAACTTTCTCAGCAGTTCTTGCAGCTCTTGTTTGTCAGTCTGTTTGTCAATCCGTTCGTTCATCCTTTCCGCTCTCCCGTCTCGGCAGCTTTGACAAATCCACATGGCAATAACCGCTCGGATTCCTCTCTAAAAAGTCTTGATGAAAATCTTCAGCGGGGTAAAAACAGGTTAACGGCAAAACCTCTGTGACAATGGGTTTTTCATATTTTTTCTGTTCTTCCTCGACAGCCCGCAATATGATTGCCTCATCCTCATCCTCATTCTCATCCCCCTCCTCAGAACCGACATAGTAGATTCCTGTGCGGTATTGCGTTCCCATATCGCCGCCCTGGCGGTTTTTGGATGTAGGGTCAATTGTTTTGAAGTATTCGGAAAGCAACTCTCCAAGCGGCAACATTTCGGCATCATATTTGATGTCAACAGCTTCCGTATGGTTGGTTTCGCCGCTGCAAACGGCATTATAATCAGGATTTACAGTATGACCGTTCGCATACCCGCACTGCGTGCGCGCGACACCGGGAAGCCTTCTGATATAGGCCTGCGTTCCCCAAAAGCAACCACCCGCCAAAACAATACGAGAGAGTTTGTCTTCATCAAATGTTATTCCTTTATTCGGATTATCGGGCAGCCTCATCGAATCACCTTTTTATCATCACAATTTCACAATTATCATCACAATTTCACAATTATCATCACAATTTCACAATTATCATCATAATTTCAGAATTATCGCAATTATCATCACAATTTCACAATTATCGCAATCATCATCATTATTTCACAATTATCATTATTTCACAATTATCATCACACAGCACGCAACGATTGGTTGATTGTCAAGTTCTGCATTCAGTCAATACTGTTAAAAAAAAGAACGCCCCGACTGAGATTCGAACTCAGGTCGAAAGCTCCGGAGGCTCTCAGGATATCCCCTACCCTATCGGGGCAAATGATTATATGTTGTTTGCAATCGCTTGAAACCGTTTGCAATCGTTTTTCGTTTTCTTTTGCGGAATAAATCAAAAAAAACGGTCGTTTAAAAATTAAAGCTAAGATTAAAGATTAATGATTAAACGGCCGTCAAAATCAACGTCCCGACTGAGACTCGAACTCAGGTCGAAAGCTCCGCAGGCTTCCAGGATATCCACTACCCTATCAGGACACGCTGAGAAACACAATAGATACGCTTCACATATAAACCTTCTTCTTAAAAATTGCGCCCACCGCTTCGGTTGCAATTTCCCGGGCACGAATCGTAATTTGACGATTTACTTCCGTTATATATGCCTAAATATTCTATTGAATAGCATCGTAGAAATATTTATATTGGTTCACTAAATAATAAAAATTACTGATTAAATCTGCCAAAAAAGGCCGTCTTCGTTCCAATGGTGACAACATGGTGTCTGACATGATATCCTCTCTCTTCCCCGCGAAAAAAACGCGCGGCTTGCGTCACCGCATATATATATATATATATATTAAACATACCTGAGCACTGGGCGCCGCTTTTTTTTGACAGTTGTAACAGCGCCGGTAATGTTGACAACCCTGCCGGTTTTTATTGTAATTGTAACACTTTCAAGCCAACCGGCTTTTTTTCTTTCATTTCTTTCATAACAGATGTGAATAAATGAAATTTTACAATTGTATTTAAATGAAATTTTAAATTTTTCCCTTAAAAATAGAATGTGTGGAGATAAAACATGCGAATCAAAGATAATAAAATATTATTCATACTGCTCACGGCGGTGATTGCTTTGGCGATAGCGCCGATGTTTTCAATTCCGGCGGCGGCGGATGATCATACTGTTGTCATTTGGGATGGACTGAGTGTCAGTGACATCAATGATGCTATTCAGGCTGGTATTAATATCGTAAGTGCGAACGGTGGCGGCACTGTTGCCGTCGTCGGCAGTAAAACCAATGCGGGTCAAACGATTTACCTAAATATCCCCGGAAATGTTCATGTCCTCTGGCAAGCCGAATATGCAGGTACTTTGAACACAGGTGATAATGAGACGAATACGCTTATTTATGTCGAGAGTAGCAGCTGGGGTTCTTTCGAGGTTGCTGAGGGCAGTGATATTAAACTCAATGTAAATGATGGAGGTTACGCTCTCTATATTAATGGAGTTAATGCTTTTGTTACCGGCGGCAGTGTTTCAATTAATACTCAGTTGGTCGGCAGTGCTATATATTATGTCTCTGGCGAATTAACGATGACAGGGGGTATTGTTTCAATAGATTCTCTGATGGGCGGCAGTGCTATTTGCGCAAGTCCTTTTTTGACGATAGCCGGTGGAACGATTACGGCAAATCGTGCTACCGCAATTGATTTCCGGGGGCCCTCTATGAAGATGTCTGATGGCAGTATTTCAGCCACAGGAGGTGGGAGCAAAGGGATTGATATGAACGGGTCTAGTATGCATTCAATGCTGAGGATGACCGACGGCACAATATCTGTCTCTGGTGGCGGGTTGCCTGCAACAGCTATACACGGCAATTTCACAAGTATAGGAATATTAGGTGGTGCTGTTAACGCCGGTACAGGTGACTATGCCATTTTTTTGGATGGCACTTCAGGGGTGGCTTATCTGCCGGGTACTGTTACTGGCAATATTGGGATATATGATCTTAGTAGCTTTGTTGTCGAGGTGGCGTCCATAACAGTTAATCCGTCTTGGCATGGCACTGATACCGATATGACCTATATACTCGGAGGCGGTATTGCTAAATGGGATATTCGTAGAGGAATGTCAGATACACACTACATTATTGAATTTTTTTACATTCATCCCGACTTTGGTGCCATACAACATGGAAGCTTAATATGGGGGTGGAGCAATGAGCCGGCAGCGGTTATTGATTTCGCTACTGACAAACTCTCAGGGCTTGTGCCTGACGCAGCATATACCGTTAACACAGTCGCTTATACCGCCGACACCAACGGCAATATCGCAATAGACGCGGCTTGGTTTGACACGACTGTCAACATCGTAAAAAGCGGTGTCGGGTCGAACAGTGACAGCGATCCGCAGACCCTTCCGATACCGGCGCGCCCGTCCGCCCCGTCAGGTGTCGGCAAGATCGATACCACAGGCGGCGCTAATAACGGCGCAATCGACGGCGTTGACAATACTATGGAATATAAAATCAGCAGCGAAAGCTCTTGGATTTCCATAAGCGGAACGTCGGTAACGGGGCTTGCTGCAGGTACTTACAACGTACGCTACAAAGCCACAGCAAGCTCTTTTGCCGGATTACCGACCGCGAATCTTGTGATTGCCGCAAGCTCTGTCACCTTATCAGGAACGGCGACTATCGACAACACATCGCCTGTGATAGGCGACGTGCTGACAGGCTCCCTTGTCTCCGGCAACAACGTGGGAACGCTAAGCTATCAGTGGAAAGCGGACGGCAACTCCGTTGGCACAAACTCCGACACCTACACCGTCGTTTTGGCCGATTTAGGCAAGGCGATAACCCTTGAAATAACATCGGACATGGAAACAGGCGCGCTCATAAGCGCGGCGACGGCAGCCGTCGCGAAAAAAGCGGCACCTGCCGCGCCGTCAGCGCCGACAGTAAGCGGTACGCCGACTGAAGACAGCATTACGCTGACCGCCAACGCCCTTCATGAATTCTCAATAGACGGGGCGATATGGCAAGAAAGCAATGTGTTTACCGGCCTGACACCCGAGACCGATTATACGTTCTATGCACGAATCGCTGAAACCGATGACACATTAGCTTCGGGAGCAAGCCAGCCGAGCGCGACTATTACAACGGCGTCAAGCGGTTCAAATGGCGGCAACGGCGACGGCAGCACCGGCGACGGCAACAACGGCAACGGTAGTGGTAGCGGTAGTGGCAGTGGTAGCGGCAGTGGCAGCGGCCAAGCTACTATAAATAACGGCGGTTCTTCATCTGCCGGTTCAAACCAGACTCAGCAATCTCCGCCCGCTCAATCACCGCCCGCTCAATCTCCGCCCTCTTCAACCCCATCCGGCGGTTCTAATGAAAACGCTTCGGCAGGAAGTAACGGTTCCGTGAACGCGGGGACGGGTTCAGGAAACGATGCGGAAGGCGCAAATCAGACGACGTCAGGCATTTTGGGCAGCATACGGTCGGCTCTCAACGCAGTCGATTCTTTCATCGCCTCGACAATACAAAAAATGTTGGCCGTATTGGGATTGTAAAGAAAAGAATTGTGTAAATTTAGAAAAAAAGAGTGGACGGGACGGCGGGTTTCGCCGTCCATGTCCGCCGGTTTCATTTTTATTTTTTTATATTTTTGCGTTTTTGAAAAACAGATTAACGATTGAAACAATAAAGGAATGCGGGGTTCCCGGAAAAAATGACCCGCCGCCGTTCTTTGAATATTGCCGGCAAAGCGCTTAATTTTCATTTTTCTTACGTTTGCCGATTCCGAGGTATACCTTGATTTGCTGTAAATGCTGGACAACGTGAATAATAGAAAGCACGACGACGGCTCTGGATGCCACGCCATGCAAACGGCCTATTCCGGTGCCGCCCATGTCGTTAAAATACGGGACGATTGCAAAGAAACCGGTCACGATTGAAAGACTGAAAACAATGAACAAGAGCGTTTCTATGATGAGTTTTCCTTTGAGCGCTTTGTTAAACTTTCTCGCCATGAAAGATTTGGCGACGGTTTCAATCCATATTCTGTGAATGTAGAGGTGAACGGCAAAAATCAGAGCGCAAGCGATTCCGACGAGGATGTGACGAATAGCGCCGCCGGTGCCGTCCCATTTCAATAAACAAAGGATTAAAAAAACCGTCATTACAATGTTCATGATTATCTTGGTGTGCCGGTTGCTCAACAAAGAGTTCATTTTCTTCCATCCTTAAAAATATAAAATAACAATGAAGCTGTATTTGAAGCTGTATTTGAAGCTGTATTTGAAGCTGTATTTGAAGCTGTATTTTGAAGCTTTATTAAAGCGGAGTGTTTTTCCTTTACTTCTCCGCTTCCGCTTCTTCCAATTTTTCGATCAGTCTCGGGATAACGAGGTCTGCCGCGCCTTCCACGAACTTAATGCTGCCGACAACCAAGTGGCCGCCGCCGTTGACACCGCTGCCGATCAACTCTTCGCGAAGTTCGCGAACGATTTGCGGGATGTTCATCAACACTTTCTTGGAGCGGATGACAGCGAAATCGGGGCCGAGGCCGAGGGTAATGACAGGTTTGTCGGGGTATCGTTGGTTGCACATGATGTCGTGGATTTCGCCTGAGGTCTTGCCGGGCGGGGGGAAGGTGAATTTGTGGGCGAATTTTTCAACGTCGATTGTGTTGAGGAACGCGCCGCTCTTGAGTTCGGTCATCTTCACATTCGGGAGGCAAACTTCAAGCTGGCCTTTGATCATACTGTCCGCCTGCTCGCAAAGCATGTCAATCAGGCGAAGATGCGTGTCATGGTCGCGAAGGTCTAAGATATCGTCAATAATTCCGACGCCGCTGCCGAATTTAAGCCAATATTGCTCATAATCCAAGGACAAAGCCATCTTTTTGAGATGCTCCAAGGGATAACGGTCGGCAACCATTGCAATGTACTGCGCGCATTCGGGGGAGTCTGAGCGGTCGCCAACGCCCGCGACAGCCGCCAAATGAACGATCTCATCGCTCACTTCGGGGCGAATCATACGGGCGACTTCCGTGCACAACATGCCGGCTGTCAGGCCGAAATCGCCGCCGACTTTGTACGGATTGACGTGCGCGATTAAGTATTCATCAGCGATATCGTCGGGGTGGTGGTGGTCAATCACAACAACATCCATGCCGTACACCCGCGTGTGCTTGTACGCCGGCACATCCTCTTCCGTTGAGCCGTTGTCCACCATCACAATCAGAGGCATGGGTTGGCCGAAACGGATTTCATCTTCAACGGCAAAGGAGACATCTTTGACAACATCAGGCAATTCGTAAAACGGCGCCTTTGACGGCGACCGCCTGTACGCGCGGTACTCAGCGTCGGGACCGCCCGCTTCGCGAATAAGCGGCAAAATAGCGCGTTCAATCGCAATCGCCGATGTAATGCCGTCAGCGTCGGCGTGGTGTCTTAAAATAATCGGCCGAGACCTGAAAATCGCTTTTCTGATTTCTTTGGCGGCTTGAAGCATGGCGGGCTTTAATTTCTCAAGCACCTCGCTGTTCACCAAAAACGGCAGGTCATGCGCCGACGCCCTTTCATCCGTTGCCGCTTCAATCTTTGAAATCAAAATTGCCGCTTCATCCGCCGGCAGCGGTTTTAAACTCAACAGCTCAATCTGAACAGCGCCGTCGCGAATATTGACTTCGCCGACCGCCAAAACCGCCATGCCGGCGATGATCTCAGGATAAGACCGCTGTCCGGCGGTTGAGAACCCGGCGCAAGGCACTTGTCCGGTATCATCAGAAATCGTAAAAATCGTCGGTCCGCCGGTCTGCTTGACTTGAAGCACTTCGCCCGCCAACTTCACCGTCTTGCCGTTGTCGCGGGCGGTAATGTCGACCACCGACGTCATCGGAAACTCCTTTTCCACTTCAATCAATTCATACTTTGCAGGCCTCTTCGGAATCAAATCCAACTTAACGTCGCGCCCGGCGCGGGTAATATTCTTAATTTGAACAACAATTTCATCACCTTTCGCAAGCGACGAACAGAGAGCGTCAAAATTCTTCTCATGAAGAAGCCCTTTAATGCCGTCATTGAGCTTCACAAACGCGCCGAGATTCTCAACCGTCCCGTCAACAACGCCGATATAAAGCTTACCGGTTGCCAAATCAGAGTAATCGCAGGCATTATCCAGCTTATGAACACAGCCGGAAGAAAGACAGGCGTTACAGATTTCTTCGCCATTATCATTGAGGTAAGGAATCCCTTTCCCGCATCGAACGCAATGATAAAGTTCACCTTTCCCGCGGCATTCCGCGCATTTCTCCTTCTTCTCATAAATACCTGAGCCGCTGCAGATATCGCAAACGCCGCTCACGAACGAGCCGATATTCTTCTCAGAAAGGTCCATCAAATTGACGGACTTCGGTTTTCCTGTGCCGACAACGCCGCTGCATTTCGGGCACGGCCCGGTTTCCGTAATGTTGAAACCCTGGCCATAACAATTGGGACATTTTTCACTCATGTTTTTCACTGAAAATAGAAAACGGATTTTAGATATAAACTATTGCCAATAAAATAAAAAAAAGTGGAAATAAAAACGGAAACGAAAAAAACAAACAAAACATAAAACCGAGCAGAAAAAAACAAACAAAAACATAAAACCGAGCAGGAAAAAACAAACAAAAACATAAAACCGAGCAGGAAAAAACAAAAAAACATAAAACCGAACAGGAAAAACAAACAAAAACATATAACCGAGCAGGAAAAAATAAACAAAAAATATATAACCACCTCCATTTTCGAATTTGGGCGATGCGAAGCAGCGCACAAATGCGAAAATGGAGATTTCTGCCAAAAATAACAAGAAATATAAACAATATTTTTTTTGAAAAAAACAAGATGAAAAGAGACGAAAAGAGACAAAAAGAAGAACCAAAAATAAAAAAAAGAAGAACCAAAAATAAAAAAAAGAAGAACCAAAAATAAAAAAACGAAAAAAAGTAACGCAATGGGTTACCGCAAATAAAACAAAACGGGATGAAACTTTTCAGACTTTACGCCACCAAATGTGCGCATACAACCCGTCTTCCGGCAAAACGACCCCTTTCCCCGCCACCGCCTCCAACTTTTCCTCTATATAATCGGCCACCATCTTGATTTGCCAATCCTCTGTCGCCGCCAACCTGTCTTTGTATTCATCCAGCGCGTCCTCAAACGTTTCGTAGAAATGCGAATCTTTCAGCGGCAGAACTTCCAAATGCGCGTAAATGCCTGCCTGATACAACGCGTTCCAAACCAAATCCGCCAGCGGCCTTCCGTAATACTCTTCGCCGTGCAGTTTTGTCCAAAGCGCCTCATTGACGCGCCCCCACGGCGGGTCGATAAGGAACCAAAAAATGTGCACTTCTTTATTGCACACCGCGTTCATTTTAAGCAGCGCGTCTTTTAAATCGGGAACCGACAGGGCGAAAGAGGAAACAACGTAATCAAACGTCCCAATCTCATCAGGACAGACCTGTTCCCACACTTTTGAGACAATCGGAATGTCGGCGTCAACGCCTTTCATCTTCTTGTATTCCAAAAGAGCCGCCTGCATCGGCGGCGCCGGCTCAACAACCGTTACGCGACAGCCTGCGGCGGCGAGCGGCACGGCAAGCGTCCCCGGCCCCGCGCCGATATCAAGAACCGTTGAACCGGCGGGAAACGAAAGACGAGCCAGTTGGTCAAAAACGCGCCCGACATTGCCGCGCATTAAACTTTCAGCCATGCGGTCAGTGTTTTTCTGAATCGAAAAACGTTGGGCGCCTGTTTGATAATTCGTCATTTGGGCTTGTTTGGCACAATGCTCATTCCATTCACGGTTCGCGTCGTTCATGTCTTTTTAATTCGTTTACAAGTTTAATTCTTTTTTGCTGAATTCCAAAAGTTTGAGGAAGTCATATGGATGCATATGGATGCATACGGATGCATACGGATGAAATCTACATTGCTGAAATCCACATTATGTCATACACATAGATGATTATCTATATCGACAGTTATAAATATCAAAGGGCGGATAAGATATTGATACTTATCTATGTATGTAATAAAGGAATAAATGAAAAGGAAAAATCAGATGAATTTGATGACTTACTCAACCGCCGAATACGCTTTACTTTTCAAAGCGCTGTCTGACGAAACGCGTTTAAAAATATTAAATATGCTGTCGGGCGCTGAACTCTGCGCTTGCCATCTTTTAGAAGCGTTCAACATAACGCAGCCGACCCTTTCCTATCACATGAAAATTTTAACGGAGTGTGAATTGGTTTTTGCCAGAAAGGAAGCGTCATGGATGTTTTATACGCTCAATGAAGAAAAAATCGCGTCAATTGCCGCTCTTTTAACCGGTATCGTGCCGGACGCGCCCGTTGCTCCCGATGCGTCCATCGCGCCCGCGGTATCCGTCTCGGCCGCGGCTACAGCCGCGCCCACGAACAACGAATCCGGGAATCGCTGCTGTAAAAAATAAACGGAATAATAAACGGAATAATAAACGGAATAATAAACGGAATAATAAACGGAATAATAAACGGAATAATAAACGGAATAATAAACGTAAAAAATAACTGAAAAATAAACAGAGGAAATTTTATGGACGACATTATCGAAAATGTAAAAGATTATTACGGGAAACAATTGCAAAGCAAGAACGACCTCAAATCCGGCGCATGCTGCTGTTCTGAAACCCCGCCCGCGCCGATTGGAAATATTTTGCCCCTGATCGCCGATGAAATCAAAAATAAATTCTATGGCTGCGGGTCGCCTTTGCCGCCTTTATTGGAAGGGATGACCGTTCTGGATTTGGGCTGCGGAACGGGCCGTGACGTCTATATCGCGTCTAAACTTGTCGGCGCCACGGGGCGCGTTATCGGCGTTGACATGACGGCGGAGCAGATACAAACCGCGATGAAATACAAGGAAGAACAGCGGAAACGTTTCGGCTTTGAGGTGTCCAACGTTGACTTTTATCAAGGGTATATTGAGGATTTGAAATCCCTCGGCATTGAAGACGAGAGCGTTGACGTGGTCATCTCCAATTGCGTCATCAACCTTTCGCCGTCAAAAGAGCGGGTGTTTCGGGAAATATTCCGCGTTCTTAAGCCGGGCGGTGAACTGTTCTTTTCTGATGTTTTCGCTGACAGACGCATCCCTGAGACGCTTGCCGCCGATCCCGTGCTTCGCGGGGAGTGTTTGGGCGGCGCGCTGTATATCGAGGATTTTCGCCGGCTCATGGCGGCGTGCGGCTGGCTCGATTTTCGCTACGCCGGAATCCGCGGCCTTCATTTGACCGGCGGCGAAATCGAGGAAAAAATCGGGTTCGCGTCGTTTTCATCGCGCTTGGTCAGGGCTTTCAAACTTGATGATTTAGAGGACATTTGCGAAGACTACGGGCAAACCGCCTGCTATGACGGCAGTATTCCGGGTCACCCCCATTTCTTTGATTTAGATGACCATCACCGCTTCTTCACGGGCAAACCCATGTTGGTGTGCGGAAACACAGCGTCAATGGTCTCAAAGACGCGTTACGGCAAGGCATTCAAGGTGACAGGCGACAGGTCAGTGCATTACGGCGCGTTTGCCGGCTGCGGCGGGGACGCGGCGAGAAGCGGCGGCAATTCATCGCAGACGGGGACAGGGACGGGGACGGGAACGGGGCCTTGCTGCTGATATGACCATTTTGTCTGTGAAAAAGGAAATGAAATCAAGAGACGCGAAACAAGAGACGCGAAACAAGAGACACGAAACAAGAGACGCGAAACAAGAGACGCGAAACAAGAGACGTGAAACAAGAGAAGCGAAACAAGAAAGGTAAATAGGAGACTGATTTAAAACATGAGCAACAAATCCGATGACGTTTTGAAATCTTTTAACGGCGGCTTTTACTGTTCTCAGGCCGTGTTATCAACATACAGCGAAGATTTGGGACTGGACAAAGAAACCGCTTTGAAAATATCCTGCGGTTTTGGGGCCGGCATGGCGCGTCTAAGCTCGACATGCGGTGCGGTGACGGGGGCGTATATGGTCATCAGCCTGAAACACGGGAGCTGCATGCCGGCCGACAAAGAAGCCGTAGAGAAAACATTTGCGCTGATGCAAGAATTTGACAAGCTTTTTGCAAAAAAACACGGCACGACAAACTGCCGTGAACTCTTGGGCGTAGATTTAAGGCACGGCGACCCCGTTCTTGCCGGCCGGCAGGTCAAAGACCTTTGCCACATCTTCGTGAAAGACGCCGCCGAAATTTTAGAAACCGTTTTGAAGAACGACGAAAGGGCGGTGTGACAATGCCTTGTTCAAATGTGAAAGAGTGCGCTTGCCCCAAAACGTCTTGCCCCAACCACCGCCAATGCTGCGCCTGCGTGATAAAACATCGGGAGACCGACAGCTTGCCGTATTGCCTGTTTCTTGACAACGACGGGGACAAAAGCATGGAAAACCTGTACCGGAAGCTGAAAGAACGGTTTGACAAAGAAGACGTTTGACAAAGAAAAAGTTTGACAAAGAAGACGTTTGACAAAGATAAAGTTTGAAAATAATGAGCGTAAAAGACCGGCGGCGGTATGGGAAAAGAGGAATGAACGCCCCGCCCGAAAACATCGAAAAAGGAACGGTCAAGCGGAGAAGTCCACCGTTCCTTCAATCCCATCCAATATCCCCGATACGATTTCATAAACCAGCACATTTTCATCGGGGATGTTTTGCTTGTTTTTAATATTGAATTTCCCCGCCGAAACAAAACCGAAGCGCTCGTAATAGCGCGGGTCGCCGGCGAGAATGACGGCGGCGTAACCTTCCTGTTTGGACCGCGCGAGAGCTTCGCGGATGAGGGTGGATCCTAAGCCTTTGTTCCTGTGGTCAACATCAATCGCAACAGCGGCGAGCAACAGGATGTCAAAGGTGTTCTTCGGCATCGTCGTGACACCTTTAATTGAGACTTTTGTCAGCATAATGTGCCCGATGAGCTTATCGCCATTCTTTTCATCCGTCATGACAAGAGCCAACTCGGGAATGTAGGTGTTGCCGCCTCTCAATTTAATGACATAATCCTGCTCAGTGCCATCATAGTGCTGAGCGGTTTCAAAAGAGGTTTTGATAAAATCATCAATGAGCGGAAAATCCTGTTCGGTTTCTTGTCGAATGATCATATTTGTAAAAATGATAATGTCATATATTATTTTTCTTAAAAATTATTTTTCTGAAAAGCGATTTTTCTCAAAAGAGAAATGTAAAATGATAAAAGAGAAAAGAAAAAAGAGAAAAAGGAATAAACCAATACCGCCTTAAATATAATAAACCGGAAAATGCCGGAAGAGAATTTGATTAAAATTTGATTAAAAAGAGAATGAGGATAAAGCATGCTGCACATCATAAAAGAATACGAACGCGTTGTTATCTTTCGGCTGGGAAGGTTCAGCGGGGTGAAGGGGCCCGGAATGATTTTCACGGTGCCCGCCATTGACCGTACAGTAAAAATCGACATGAGAATCGTCACAATCGATGTGCCGCGTCAAGAAATTATTACAAAAGACAACGTGACAATCACGGTGGACGCTTTTGTTTATTACAAAGTCATGGACCCGGAAAAAGCGATTACGGCAGTGGAAAACTTCAGATATGCCACATCCATGTTGGCTCAGACGACGCTTCGTGACGTTTTGGGACAAATGGAACTGGATGAAGTGTTGACCCAAAGAGAAAAAGTCAATGAAGATTTACAGAAGCTTTTGGACAGAGACACCGACCCGTGGGGCATTCGCGTCACCGCCGTCACAATACGCGACGTCAGCTTGCCCGACTCCATGATGCGCGCGATTGCCAAGCAGGCCGAAGCCGAAAGAGAAAAGCGCTCCAGAATCATTCTGGCGGAAGGCGAACAGATTTCAGCGACAAAAATGCGCGACGCCGCCGCCCTTTATGATGAAATCCCGGTGGCTATCCGCCTCAGAGAATTGCAAACGCTCTCAGAAATCGCGCGCGAAAAGAACATGATCGTCGTCACAACGACAACAGAGACGGGAAACATGGTCGCGATGGCAAACGCGACGGGGCCGCGGAAAAAACAATTCAGGTCAAACGCCGAGCGAAATGCTTCGAATGAATGAGCGAATGAACGAATGAATGAATGAAACAATTTTCATTTATTCACATTCGGTCGATTAAAAAAATGCGATGGGATGAATCGGAAATAGATATTTTTCCTTTCATGATTCCCTTTCATGATTCCCTTTCATGATTCCCTTTCATGATTCCCTTTCATGATTCCCTTTCATGTCTCTCATCGATGATTTTCTTTAATGATTTCCTTTTACGATTTCAATGCAACAGCTAAAGCAACAGCTAAAACAACAGCTCAAGCAACTATAAAAAAAGAAAACGTGGGGCCGGTGAGATTTGAACTCACAACCGACGGGTCTCTCCGAATTGCCGACTTCTCGGCGACTCTTATAAACGCACTTCAGCGCTCCAACGGTTCGTCATCGCCCCTCCCCGTCGGGAGGCGCTCGGTTGACCCGTTGTTCATCATATATCCGCTGGAGCCCATCGCCCTACCAGGTTAGGCCACAGCCCCTTTGCTGTTTCATCGTCATCCTGCCGCATCAAAGCGAACAGGAAAAATTTATAGGAAATTCAAAAGTAATAAAGGTTTTGAACAGTCTGTTACATAGAGAATAATTAAATATAGCCTTAACGGTCATTACAGCCATTCGCAAAGTGAGGAAAAGTATGCTTGAAACCATGAACACGAGTCTTATTGACTTTTTTCTGATCGCCTTAATTGTTATCTTTGTGCTCATTATCATCCGAAACATTTACCGTCTCGTGAAAAGAAGAAACGAATATCTGTCGCTTAAAGAAGCGCGGGAGCAATACGCCCGCGAACACGGCGAAAGCGTTCAATCAGAAGAAAAAGCGGCCGACGTTCAATCCGATGACGGAGATGAAGAACGGCAAACCGAAAAGTAATAGGAGACGGCCGGACTACCGGCTATTCCCGCTTATCTTTGTTTATTTCTGCCTGTTTCTATTTTGCTTATTTTTGTTTATTCTGTCTGTTTCTATTCTGCTTATTTTGTTTATTCTGTCTGTTTCTATTCTGCTTATTTTGTTTATTCTGCCTGTTTCTGTTCGGTTCATTTTTTCAACTCACCAATCAATGAACATTTTCAATAAACACCGCGGCCGGCGCAAAACCAAAAAAAATGGGAATCTGATGAGGATCAGATTCCCGTTCGTTTTTTTCCTCGCTTCAAATGAATCAAGGAACTCATTTTTTACTTTTCATTTTTCAATGTTCGCCTTCTGCGATTTTCTCTTTGAATCGTGTGTATGACCATAACTGGTAAACCAGAACGATCGGCACGAGAATCACAGCGGCGTAGAACATCAGGGTGAGCGTCAGGTGACTTGAAGCCGCATCGAAGATGCTGACCCCGAACTCGGGGCTGATTGAAGACTTCAAGATGGCAGGGTAAAGCGTCACAACACCTGTTGCCGCGCCGAAGAAGATGGTTCCGAGATTCGCGAGGAACCCGAGGAACGGCTTATCGGACTTTTTAAGGGTTAAGACAATGCACGCCAGCGCAAACACGACCGCAATAAGAGGAACGGCGTAAAAGAACTGATAGTCGTTGTAGTTGACTGCAAATCCGTCTGTATTGAAGAGCGCGATGATGTAAATCAAAGCAGCGACCGCAACGCCGATTGCCGGCGTCTTGGCGAACTTGGCGCATTTTTGCGAGAGTTCTCCCGTGGTTTTGTGCGCTGCCCAAAGCGCGCCTGATGTCACGAAGAAAAGGACAAACAAAAGCGCGCCCAAAAGCGCATGCACATTAAAGAGTCCGAGCAATGTTCCGGCGTACACGTAGCCGGGCTCAATGACCATTCCTCTGAAGAAGTTCGTAAAGGCGACGCCCAAAACAACAGTAATCAAAAGACTGCCGAGCGCCCAGCCGTATTGGAAGACCTTTTGGAGTTTTTTGTTGCTGCCGTCATAAATCAGCTCAATGCAGATACCGCGCAAAATAATCGCGATCAGCAAAAGCATCATCGGGATATAAAGCCATGTAAACATTCTTGAGAAGATAAGCGGGAAAGCCGCGAATGTGCCGCCGGCTGCCAAAATCAGCCAAACCTGATTGCCGCTCCAAAACGGACCGACGGATTTAGCGAGCTGGACAAGCTGTCCGGCGTTTTTGGGCATAAATGCCGCAAGCATGCCGGCGCCGAGCGAGAACGAATCGACGACCAAGTAAATCGCCCAAATGACACACCAAAGAACGAACCAGATGTTGATTAAAAGTTCATGTTCAAGCATGTTCTTGCACCCCTTCAGGACCGGCAACGATTGCCTTCTTTAACAAATACAGGAACAGGACAAACAGGAGCAAGTAGAAGAGCACCAAAAGTCCCATCGAGAAGATAATCTGAATGGCCGGAATTGTCGATACGGCATCCGATGTCCGGAATAAACCGTAAACGATCCATGGCTGGCGGCCGACTTCGGCAACCACCCAACCGAGCGCGATTGCAATGTACGGCAGCGGGAGGCTGTAAATCGCAAGCTTCATGAATTTTCGTGCCTTTGAGGATTCCATTGTCGGGTCTCTGAGGACCAAGAAAAGGCCTGCAAAAGCCTGCAAAATGAAAGCGATACCAAGCACAACCATTATTCTGAAACTGAAGAACGTCAGCGCGACAGGCGGCCGATCTTCTTCGGCAATGTCATTCAGCCCCGTTACTTCTCCGCGGAAATCACCCGTTAGGAGGAAACTCCCGACATATGGAATGGGGAGAAGCTCAATGATGTTTTTGCCTTGCGAATCGGATGGGACTTGAATCAGATACATCGGTTTATCGGCACCGCTTTCCCAAACGCCTTCAATCGCGGCGGCTTTCACGGGTTGGACTTCACCGACGTAGTGGCCGTAAAACATGCCGAGGCCCGGTAAAAGAAGGGCGGAGATAACCATGATGTAAACGCCGATTTTTAAGGAAATGCGGAAAATGTCGGCGTTTGATTTCTTAAGTATGTGATAACCGCTGATGGCGACAAGGAATACCGCCGAGAGGAAATAAGCAGCTAAAAGCGTGTGACTCAGCATGTACCAAAGGTACGGGTTGGTCATGAGTTCGCCGAAATTGGTCAAAAGGATTTTAGAGCCGTCCGCCGCCATTTCATACCCGACCGGGTTTTGCATGAACGCGTTTGCCGTGATAATCCAAAGAGCGGAAATCATCGTGCCGACGGAAACCATAACCATTGAGAAGGCTTTGAGAAGAGGTTTTTTGTGGCTGGTAAAATACCAAATACCGAAGAACGTGCCTTCCAAGAAGAAAGCGATAAGCGCTTCAAGAGCGAGCGGGGATGCGAAAACGTCTCCCATGAATTCGGCATACGGGCCCCAGTTGGTTCCGAATTGGAACGTCATGGCAAATCCGGTTACAATACCGAAAGCGAAATTGATTTTGAATAAGTTGCCCCAAAACTTGGCTAATTTCATCCATTTTTCTTTTTTAGTTTTCCAGTAAGCGACTTCAAAACTCGCGACGACTGCACCGAGACCAAGAGTCAGCGGAACAAAGATAAAGTGGAAAAATACAGTGATCGCGAATTGAAAGCGGCTTAATAATACGATGTCCGTTAGGTCAATCATAAGTGTCACCCTGTTTCAATTGAACATTACTAATTACATTTTATTGACATTAATTAACGTCATGACGTTAGTTATAACGTTATATTGTAACGAACATCCATGCTATTATAATGAACATTCATTACATATTCATAATTTTAATGTTTATGTCCTTCAAATTTTTAATTACCGGCGAGCCATATTTTGCCGAATAGCCGCACTCCGCAGCCGCGCTATATAAATCGCAAGTCATAAATCAATATCCCGTGGCAAAATATATGGGATATGATATTTATCACTTTAAATATATATCACTATGCATCGGGTATATTAACATTTGTATTGATTTCTCGCATTCGACTAAAATCGAACGGATAATCCTTACTTATTAGAAATTGTTTTCGTTATATATAAATTTAATCTCACGAGTTCGACGCTATTGATTTTCAAAAGAAAATGTTTGGTTTCGGAAATAAAAATAGTTCATGAATATATAGGGAGAATTCAAAGTAAAATTCAAAGTAAAATTCAAAGTAAAATTCAAAGTAAAATTCAAAGTAAAATTCAAAGTAAAATTCAAAGTAAAATACAAAGTAAAATTCAAAAGCATAAATTCAAAAGCATAAACCTGACCGGATGATTTCCGGTCAAATTTATTCAGATAACTTTCGCTATCAATTGAATGAGGTTGAAGTATTTTCCGCCTTCCGCCTCCATCATTTCGATGTCTTCCGCGGCAACCGGGTGCGTTCCTTTCAACCATTCATCCCATGCTTGTTTGCAGCAGAGCATCTCGCTGATGCTGATAATCTCGATCCCCTCTGTTTTGTGCCATAAATCTTTCCACCAATCAAGAGAGCGTATCGTTCTTGCAACTTCCGGGTCATTCCACCACGGTTTCATTTCATCGGGAACATTGTCTCCGAATTCATATTTAATCCCCGGAATCGCTATCGCGATATACCCGCCTTTTTTTATGAAAGGAATAAGTGACGGGAGCATTTCTTCCGTGTCGCCGTAGTAATGATATGAGTCCACAGTAAATAAAAGGTCGAAATATCTTTCAGCGAACGGCAGCCCTTTTGTCACGTCAGCTGAAATCGGAATCGCCTTATTCTCAATCCCGAAAGATTGAAATCGCTCATAATTTTCGGCGGGCGAAATCCACAGGTCAGCCGCAAAAACCGTTGCGCCGTATTTTTTCACCAGAAAGAGTGTTGACAGGCCCATCCCGCAGCCGAGGTCAAGGATTCGCATGTCTTCGCGTATGTCCAGATATGAGGCCATTTCTTCCGATATTCGCATGGCGTTGGGGCCCATCATCGAGGCGTTAATAAACGCTGAATTTTCATCATCGGACATAAATCGGTTTGTAAATGTATACATGGTATTTTTCCTCTCTGATTTTTCCTTTCTGATTGCTCTTCATTTCCGATTGCTCTTCATTTCCGATTGCTCTTCATTTCCGATTGTTCTTCATTTCCGATTGCTCTTCATTTCCGATTGCTCTTCATTTCCGATTGCTCTTCATTTCCGATTGTTCTTCATTTCGGATTGTTCTTCATTTCGGATTGGTCGTCCGTACTTGATAAAATATTTTTACTGCAAACGGCGGATGATATTAATTCTCATTCTATATCTCATTCTAAATCACATTCTCGGTTTATATGTTTTTTGTAAAAAACTTTTATAAAATATGCCGAATTTTTATCAGACAGAATATATTTAATTTTGAATCGCATTCAGTGATTAAACCGGGAAACTTCCCGTGGAGGATAAAAATATGGATTTTACCACACTGTTTAAAGCCCCCGAATCTGAGGGAAAAGAGAAGCACACCCCTATTATTGAACGCGGCCGCGGCCACGGCGGAACACACGACAACGTCATTATCGTTACCGTCGGAAAAGAAGTTCCTCATCCGAACACAGTTGAACACCACATCGTTTGGGTTGAACTCTACGGCGTTAAAAAAGAAAACGACCGCGTCGTTTACATCGGACGCGCCGACTTCGCGCCGACAGCAGCCGAATTCGCCGCGACTTTCAAAGTCGTCGACATCGACCAATACAAAGCGCTCGGCGCCGTTTCCTACTGTAACCTTCACGGCGTTTGGAAGAACACTTTGGAGCTCTAAGCTCCGCCTTTTTTTTGGGCGTGCGCGGGACAGAGGCTTACCTATCATATTTCGTTTTTTGAATAACCTTCTCGTCTCATCATGACCCAAGCGCGCGTACACGCCTGACGGCGTTTGTAAATGTTCATCGTTTAGCTTGTTGCTTGTTTTTCTTGTTGCTTGTTTTTCTTGTTGCTTGTTTTTCTCGTTGTTTGTTTTTCTCGTTGTTTGTTTTTCTCGTTGTTTGTTTTTCGTGATTCATATAACCGCCCGCAACAGCTCGTTTTATTTGCATATCAGGGAAAGCCTCGCCTTTCATTCTGTAATGCCGCCGCCTTCATCTTCAGCCCTTGCCATAATTTTTCTGTAAACCAGCAAAAATAAATAAAGAACGGATTATAACGCTTGTATCTATTTTAACGATTATCAAGAAAACAACGGTTGTTGCCGCCGTTTGTCACAGACGGGGCGGCGGCTCGTTTTGAGGAATTTTTTATGAAAGTCACGATGGACATTGAACTGAAAGATGAACCCGGCCAACTGATTTTAGCGCTGGAGCCGGTTTCTCGCAATAAGGCGAATTTGATTTCCGTATTCCACTACCACAAATCAAAAAACACCATCAAGACGGGCGGCGCAAAAGTTCAAGTGCAGCTGGTATTGGACGCCAAAGGCCCGGTGATTGAAAAAATCAAAGAGGATATGGAAAAGACGGGCATCCACATCCTTCGCATCGGCGAGGAAAAATACAGGGAAACAATTACGGTTGTCTTGATAGGTCACGTTGTCGACACCGACATCCGCGATACCATCAGCCGCATCGACGGGACAGGGATTGCGGAAGTGGTCGACATGTCGCTGTCCATGCCCGAAATCATGGAGCCGACGTCCGCCGCGCTGACGATTAACGCGATTGGGAAAGAGGAGCTGAGGAAAACCGTCATGATTTTAAAAGCCATCGCCAAGGAAAAGGAACTGCTTTTGGTTCTGCCGATTGATATTGAATGAGGACGAAAAAGGAAAGGTAAGGGCGAAAAAGGAAAGAAAATGAAAGGAAAAGGAGTAAGAAAATGAAAACTATCAAGGCGTCCATCATTGGGTTTGGTTCGATCGGTCAGGGCGTTGCCCGCGTTCTCTTGGCGAAGAAAGATTATCTGAATAAAGAAGGCATTGACATCAAAGTTGTCGCCGTTACGGATTCCAAAGGTTCCGTGATTAACGAAAACGGGCTGGATTTGGAGAAATGCCTCGCGGCGAAGGCCGAGAAAGGAACGGTCGCCGAAGAAATCGGCATGACCGGCCTTGACGTGATTACGCGTATCAATCACGATTTGGTGATTGAAGTGACGCCGACAAATATCGTGACGGGCGGCGACGGTTTGGTCAATCTGCGCGCGGCGTTTGAGAGTAAAAAGGATGTCGTTACATCCAACAAGGGCCCGCTCATCGTTAAATTCCGTGAGCTGACGCTGCTTGCCGAAGAAAACGGCTGCTACTTCAAATACGAAGCCACCGTCGGCGGCGCCATGCCGATTATCAATCTGATGAGAGACGGGATGGCCGGAAACGAAATCGAAAGCGTCAAAGGCATTTTTAACGGCACCTGCAATTATATTTTGACCCGAATGTATGAAGAAAAATCCAACTATTCGGAAATATTAACGGAAGCCGTTGACCTCGGCATCGCGGAGACGGACCCGACATATGATGTGGAAGGCATTGACACCGCCGGCAAAGTCGTTATTTTGGCGAATGCGGTTTTCGGGATGGACAAGACCATTGCCGACGTCGATCGCACCGGTATTACCAAAATCACATACGAAGCTTTGGAAATGAGCGCCAGATCGGGAAAAACCATCAAGCTCATCGGCGAAATCAAAAAAGACGGCCGTTTGTCCGTCGCGCCGCGCCTTGTGCCGGTCGGCCATCCGCTTTCCGTCAGCGGCACATTGAACGTGGCGTCGATTCAAACAGACCTTGCCGGCGAAATCACGGTCACCGGAAAAGGCGCGGGCTCCGTCGAAACCGCCAGTTCCGTTTTGAGCGATATCATTTCAATGTACAGGGAAAATTAAAGGCGGATTGCCAATCAGGCGGCCGGTCCAAAGGGCCGGAAACAGGATGAAACCGGACGAAACGGACGAACGGACGAAACAGAGCCGGAAACATGATAAGAAACAGGACAGGAAAGGCAGGAAAAGCATGACTCAATTCTCAGAATTTACCGATCTTTGCGTTAAGATTGAAAGTATTCCCGGCTCATTGGAGATGACGGATGTTTTCGCCGCGTTTTTAAAAGAGGCCGACGAAGACGAATTGGCCGTTTCTTGTTATATGATTATGGGGGAGATTTTTCCGCCGTGGACGGGCAAAAAGCTCGGGCTTGGCCCGAATCTTCTTTATGCCGCGCTTTCAAAGGCGGCCGGCATTTCGCCTGAAAAAATACAAACGCTTCTCCGTCAGACCGGCGATATCGGCGAAACCACTTATCAGGCGCTTCGCGATGAAAATAATAGCCAATCCACTTTTTCAAGTTTCTTTACGAGCGCTGACGACGGCTCTGACGATGGCGGGGGCGCGGGCGCAAACGGCGGCGCAGGCGCAGGCGGCGTCTCATCCAAACGCGGCCGCCTTTCCGTTCGGGAAGTTTATGACCGGCTTAAAGAAATCGCCGATGTTTCGGGGAAAGGCGCGCAAAGCCAAAAAATCAAAACGCTTCAGTTTTTATTTTCTGAATCATCGCCGGAAGAAGCGAAATATATTTCAAGGATTGCTCTTGAAGAGCTGCGTATCGGGGTCGGGGAGGGGATTGTCCGCGATTCTATTTCAAAGGCGTTTGGCGTTCCCGTCGATTTGGTCGAGTTCGCGTATATGGTGACGAATGATTTGGGAAAGGTTGCCGCGGCTTCCAGAGCGGGCGGCGCCGATGCGCTTGAAATGCAGCGTATTCAAATCGACCGTCCCGTTAAAATGATGCTGGCTCAGGTCACAAACAGCATCGAAGCCGCTTTTGCCGAGCAGAGTGAAGTTGCGGTCGAATGGAAATTTGACGGCGCCCGCCTCCAGATTCATAAAAACGGCGATTCTGTCCGCCTTTATTCCCGCCGTCTTGAAGACGTGACCGGTTCGCTTCCCGATGTCGTTCAAACGGTGCTGGCATCGGTGACGGCAACGGACGCGGTGCTTGACGGCGAGGCGATTGCGGTTGATGAGAACGGGGGGCTCAGGCCGTTTCAAGATATTCTCAGGCGGTTTCGGCGAAAATATGACGTTGAAACAACCTCTCACAACATTCCCATTCACGTGAATTTGTTTGACCTGCTTTATGCCGACGGCGAAAGCTTTATTGAAAAGCCGCTGACGGCGCGGCGAGAAAAGCTGTCTTCCATTGTCAAGACCGGCTCCAAAGGCATCAGCGTTGACGACTTGACGATTACAAATGACCCCGAAAAAGCCGCGGAAATCTACAGCGCCGCTTTGAACGCGGGACATGAAGGAATCATGCTTAAGAACCCGTCTTCGCCTTATTCTCCCGGAAAGCGCGGCAAAAACTGGTTGAAGAAAAAGCCGGTGATGGACACGCTGGATTTGGTTGTAATCGGCGGCGAATGGGGCTCCGGCAAACGTAAAAACAAAATCGGTTCCTACGTTTTGGCGTGTTATGACGATGTCAGAAATGTTTCTTTGGAAATCGGGCGCGTCGGCACGGGCATCAGCGACGAGTTGCTTGACAGCCTGACGGAACAGTTTTCCGGCTTGATTGAAGCGGAAGACGGCGTGATGATTAAAATAAAGCCGGAAATCGTCTTTGAAATCGCTTTTGAGGAAATCCAAAAAAGCCCGAATTATCCGGCGGGATACGCGCTTCGTTTCCCGAGGCTTGTTCGCGTCAGAGATGATAAGACGGTTGAAGAAATCGACACGCTTGAAAAGGTTGAGCGGATGTATCAGGGTCAAAAAGAAACAAGTTGAACAGGCGGTTTTTTCTTCTTTTTTTTCTTTTCCTTCTTCTCTTTCTTCTTTTCCTTCTTCTTTTCCTTCTTCTCTTTTTTCTTCTGTGTACAGGTTCAGCGTTTCTTTTCTTCTTCCGTGTACCTGATCAGCGGTTTTGATAAATGCCGCCGCGTCGACGGCGGTACTTCGTAGTATCCCGGTTTCAAACGCCGCGGCGCCGGTGTTTGGATTTTTTCGCCGGCTTTTTCTTTGCATTTTTTGCATCGAAAGCCTTGATTTTGACCGGCGGATTCCATTCGCTTTCCGCAGGCAGGGCAAACGGGATTTTCGGATTGGAAAGCCTTTACCGTTTCGTTTATTTTGATTTTCTCAAGGTTGAGCGTTTGGTTTTTGAAACTGCCGAAAACCGTGACCGAATCACCCGGTATCAGCTGCCTGATGATGTGCCTGAATCGCCCTGTCGGTTCGTAGGCGGCGCATTCCAAAACGTTCCCGCCGGCATCTTTGATTGAAAAAATGTCGTGGCCGCCTCCCAATGTTTCGGCGGGGGAAAAAACGGCGCCGCTGATGATATAGGAATGCAGTGGCTTTATTTCGGCGCAAGACTTCGCCAAAATCAAGTGGCTGTCGGTTCCCTGATTTGTCAAAAATACGCAAAAACGTTCGATTTCTTCAGAAATAACAAATCCGGCGGCTTCTTTGACGGCTTTTGGAGAGTTGCCGCGTATGCCGTAAAGAACGGGGTCATTCGCGCCGGGAACGCAGACGGGAAACGGTTTCGTTTTTTTGGAAAAATCAATCGTGTCCCAAGTTTCCGGCGCTGTCTGCCGGTCCGCCTCAATCAAACTTTCCGTGTCGACAAAGCGAGAGGGGCCGCCGCGGTTACCCCAGTTTTCGGGGCGTCGGTAAGCCGCGTATTCGTAAGTGGTTTCCCATCCGGGGTTGAGGATGGCGCCGCAAACGGCTAACGCACCGATGAAACCGCGGCCGTTTTTCATGGTGAAATAATTGAGGCCCGCGCATTTGCCCGCGCATTTGCCCGCTGATTTGAAAGCATCGGCAGGTGTAAAGGCATCGGCAGTTGTGAAAGCATCGGCAAGCGCAAAAGCTTCTTCGATTTCGATAACATCGGTCACCGCTTTTTTGAAAAACGAACACAGTGGCTCTTTTATTTTATCATACGCTTCTTCATAAATGAAGACGGCGCCCGGGTTTGTTTTATCGCATTCGGTCTCGGCATATTCTTGAATACGGCCGGTGACATGTGAAACAACCTGTTCCCGAAGGGTCAAGTCTGATTCGTCAAAAAGGCGGAGATCAATTCCAAGCGCCGCGTTTCCGCGCGTTTTGTAAGGGATGGCAGGATTCAGGCGAATCAGGTACGGGAAGCCGGTAACCGTTCCGTAAGCTTTCAGCTCGTCGGCGAGAAGCGCGGCAAGATAAGCCGTACACATGCCTTCATTGGAATCTGTGTCATCCATCCCGATAAGCATGATGTGTCAAAGAACGGCAAATTATTTTTAGATTCGTATTAAAAAAAGGGGTGTAAACCGGATTTCCGGTTTACGTTTATTCTTTTACGTTTATTTTTCCGGCTCTTTAGTCTCTTTAAATTCAGAACAAGAGGGAGGAGAGCGAAATATGGTCGGCGTAATACAGAGAGTAGCTGCTGATGCCGGCCAGCTCCGCGGCTTTGTCGGCGGCGGCGTAGAGGTTTCCGAAGTCATCGATGAGGCCGTTATTCTTCGCGTCAACGCCGGTGTAAATTCTTCCGTCCGCCAATATTAAAACGTCGGCGCGGCTCATGTTGCGTCCCTTCGCGATGTCATCGACCAGAACGTAGAACATGTCATTTACGATCTGCTGCATGTATTTCTTTTCGGCTTCTGTCATCGGCCGGGCGCTGGATCCCATGTCTTTCATTTCACCGCTTTTGATGACGGTGACGTTGATGCCGCTTTCGTTGTAAGCTTCGGAATAGTCAACATGCGTGCTGTAAACACCGATTGAACCGGTAATGGTTGAGGGCGTCGCGAAAATGTAGTCCGTTTGCGACGCGACGTAGTAGGCGGCGCTTGTCGCTTGGTCTCCCATTGACGTGACAACGGGTATGCCCATTGCCCGCGCCCGCTCGATTTCGGCGTTAATTTCCTGAGAACATGACGCTGTCCCGCCCGGGCTGTCGATACGCAGAACAATCGCTTTAACGCTGTTGTTGTTGGCGGCCGCGCGGATATGGTTGCAGATAGCATCGGAACCCGCATAGCCTGACCCGTAAGGATAATCGCCGGTATACATCGGCCCGTTAATGTGGATGACGGCGATTTTATTGCCTGAGCTGATACCCGATGAACTGTTCCCCGCGGCAAAAACAGCCGCCGCCAATATCACAACGACAAACAGGATTGCAAAAACTTTCAAACCGTTTTTAGAATCCTTCTTTTTCGGCGGCGCCGCGTAATGGGGCGCGTATGGCGGCGCGTGAGGAGTCGAGTGAGGGCCCGCGTGAGGAGGCGCATAAGAGGGTGCATGAGGAGGGCGGCGCTGCGCGGGAGGCGCGCCGGGCGCGGATGCCGAGACAGGCGGGCGCGGGTAAAGCGGCGCGTCGGGCGCGGGCTGTACATGCTCAGCGGCGGGAGTGGATTGAACCGGCGCGGCATCGGGAGCCGGCTGAACCTGCTGAACCTGCTGAACCTGCTCAGCGGCGTTCTCCTTTTGCCGAAGTTCCGGCGCGTAACTGTAATAAGGGCGGTAATTCGACCCTGACGGGGCGAAATCTTTTGGCGTATTTTGGTCCATTATTGATGTTCCTCCGGGGATGACTAAACCTGAAACAAGAAAACAAACGCTTTGAAAATGTTATTCTGAATTATATATTCTCGGTCGGCATCCCATATAATGAGCGAAATATTCGTGGAAAATGATAGAAGAACGAAATGGGACGAAAGGAAAAGGGAAAAAGGAAAGGGGACGAAAGGAAGGGGGATGAAAGGAAAGGGGAAGAGAATAGGAAAAGGGAAGAGAATAGGAAAAGGGACTAAGCCGGCTGAAAACAAACAAAAATATATAACCACCTCCATTTTCGGAGTTGGGCGATGCGTAGCAGCGCACAAATACGAAAATGGAGATTTCTGCCAAAAAATAACGTGAAATACAAAAATTATTTTTTTTTTGAAAAAAGCAAAACGAAATGAAAGAAAAAGCAAGATGAAATGAAAGAAAAAGAAAGCGATAAACCGATACAAAATTTTATAAATTCGGGCGCACTTCATAACAACCATTCACGATTAAAACTCATATGATACGAGAGGTTAGAAAAATGAAACCGGACACGAAACCGATGATTGTCACTTGCGGGCTTCCGTACGCGAACGGAATGGCACATCTGGGCCACATGCGCACTTACGTGCCGGCGGACATTTATGTCCGTTCTCAACGAAAGCAGGGGCGCGAAGTCGTCTTCATTTGCGGTTCCGACACCCACGGAACGCCTGTCGTCGTTAACGCTGAAAAAGAAGGCGTGACGCCGGCGGAACTTGTCTCTGTTTACCACGATCACTTTTTAGGAATTTTCGGTCGCATGGGCGTTCGTTTTGACGCTTTCGGGACAACTGACGACATTGAAAACCACGACAGGACAACGGATATTGTTCAAAAGCTTATTGACGGCGGCTTTGTTTATTCAAAAAACATTGACATCGCTTACTGCCCGCGCTGTGACCGCTTTTTGCCTGATCGTTACGTTGAAGGTGTTTGCCCGCACTGCGGCGTGATTGCGCGCGGCGATGAGTGCGACCAAGGGTGTAAAAAACCGCTGTACCCGGGAGAAATCATCAACCCAAGCTGCGCTGTTTGCAAAGGGCCGGCTGAATACAGAAGCCAAGAGCACTATTTCTTTAAGTTATCGGAATTTGAAGGCTTTTTGAAAGATTATTTGGAAACACTTCGCGGAACGGACAACGCCGTCAACTACGCGAAGGGATGGGTGACACAGGGTCTTCAGGACTGGTGCATTTCCCGAAACATGGATTGGGGCGTTAAGTTTCCGGGTGCGGAAGGCCTTGTCGTTTACGTTTGGGTGGACGCGCCGATCGGTTACGTTTCTTTCACGGAAGAGTGGGCAAAAACTGCCGGCGACTCTTGGGAAAAGTTTTGGAAAGCGCCTGCCGGCGAAAACGGACAAGAGTCTGAAATCGTTCACTTCATCGGCGGCGACATCGTTTACCACCATTGCATTTTTTGGCCCGCCATGCTGAAAGGCGCCGGCTATTCGCTGCCGACCGACGTTGTCGCGTCGGGCATGGTTAAGATTGAAGACAAAAAGTTTTCAAAGAGCCGCGGTTATGTCGTTTGGGTCGGCGAGGATTATTTGGACCAAGGGTTCCATCCCGATTTGCTTCGCTATTATTTGGCAGGCTACACGTCCCACACCAAAGAACTCAATTTCAGCTGGGAGATGCTTCAAGAAAAAATCAACTCCGAGCTTGTCGCGGTTCTCGGCAATCTGTTTTACCGCTCTTTGTTGTTCGCTTCAAAAAATTTCGGCGAAATTCCGAAAGGCACGGCAGAGCCGGCAATATTGGAACGAATCAAGACGGCGACCGCCGACTCCGTTAAAGCGCTTTCCGAATACGAGTTTAAAAAATACACAGACACGGTCATGGAGCTGGCGTCTTTCGCCAACACCTACTTCCAGTCTCACGAACCGTGGGCGCTGATTAAAACCGACAAGGAGAAGTGCGGCGAGGTCGTTTACAATTGTCTTTCGCTCGTCAAAGCGCTGGCGGTTCTCTTTGAGCCCGTGGCGCCCGGCAAAATGCAGGAAGCTTGGGAACAGCTGGGCCTCTCCGGTAAAGTCGCCGACACGCTTTATGAAGACGCGCTTGTGCCGCCCGTCCCCGGTTCCGCTTTGGGCAAACCCGAAATTTTGTTCACGAAATTGGAAGACGACAGAATTGCGGCGATGGATGAAATCGCAAAGAAGCGCGTCCATTTGGCGATGACGGAAGCGGGATTGATAACCGGCGAAGAAACGCGCGCGGGCGCTGTGAGTGGAGATATTAAGAATAACGGCGGCAAAAGCGCTCAAAAAAGCTGCTGCGCCGCGGGAGAGAAAAGGGGAGAGAAAAGCATGGAAAATGAAGAACAAAAAGCAGAATTATTGCCTGAAATCTCAATCGATGATTTCTTTAAGGCTCAAATCAAAGTCGGAAAAATCCTTTCCGTTGAAACGATAGAAAAGTCAACAAAGCTGTACAAAATCATGGTTGATGTCGGTGAAGAGGCGCCGAGACAGATTGTCTCAGGCATTCGCGCTTATTATGAAGCGGACGCTCTTGTCGGCAAAACCGTCTGCGTGATTGTCAATTTAAAACCCGCCAAGCTTTGCGGCGTTCAGTCCCAAGGCATGATTTTGGCGGCGGACGACGGCAGCGGCAAAGTGTCGTTATTGATGCCGGACCAAGAACTCGGCCCCGGGTCGAACATTTGTTAATCAGTTGTAAATCTGTTTCTCATAAAATAAAAAAACGAAAAAACAAAAACAAAAGGAATAAAAAAGTAAAAAAAGCGAACGGGGCGGCGATATCCGCCGCCCCGTTCGCGCTCTTTTAAATTAACGGCGATATAATAAGAGGAAGGGTGAGCAAATCCTCAGCGGATTCGCGGCGCTGTTATTTTTTTTCCGGAACTTTGCGTTCTTCTATGGTTTCGATTAATTCTTCGGGCCCGTTCATCCTGACAAGTTCTTTTTTCTCAATGAAAGCGGTGCTTTCGACCGATTTGACTTTTGAGTTGCCGTCAATTAAATAAACGGATTCCGTTTGAAAAACGTCGGAAATGCTGCTCATCAGGTGAGCGCGTTTGATAATGGCAGGACTGTATTTGCCCGCGCCCGTTAAGATGACTGAATTTTTGTCTTTTGAAATCGCTTTGAACGGCGCGTGGTCGGTTGCTTTGACATCAAAGCCGAGCGTGGAGACGTAAGACAAAAGTTCGTTTTCCGCCGTCGTTTCAGGTGATTCCTTGCCGGCCGCCGTCATAGTCGCTGCTGCCGCCGCTGTTGCCGCCGCTGCTGCCGCCGTCGCCGATGCCGCCACCGTTGTCGCCGACGCTGTGCCGCCGATTTTGGACGGCACGGGTGATGAGAAGTCAGGGGCGCCGGTTTTCCCGAAAGGCTGTCCCTGAGGTTCCGCGTCTTGTTTCTTTGAGTGGGTCAAAACCGCCGGATTCAAAAGGTCAATCGGCTGCGCCAGTTCAACGCGAAGGAAATCCTCAAGCATCAAAACCGTTTCAATGGACGCGTTCATGCCTTCGTCTTCATATTTGCTGATCGTCCGGCGCGAAACGCCGACCATTCCGGCAAGAGATCCCAGAGATAAATTCTTTTCAAGACGCGCTTCTTTTAACGCGCTGCCGTTGACGGCAACATAAAGGCCGCCCGGGGACGCCGACACGAGCGGCGTGACGCCTTCAATAAAATAATCATAAAAAGTCTGAATGTTGACGGCCACAATTTTGTAGCGCATGTAAATGACGCTGTCTTCAAACGGCTGGTCGCGCGCCTTCTCACCGATAACAAGCGGCGTACCGCCGAGGATTTCGGCCAGCAGCTGCATCTCGTTTGCCGTTTCTTCTGTCAACCCGTCCACGTTTTGCAAAATTTTGCACAAAAGCAAGGTATCGCCTCGGCGAGCGGCTATGTCAAAACTGCGTGGACGAATATCGCAGCGGTCCGAAACCAAGAAACCGGCATGGCGGAGGACTTCAATCGTTTGGTCGATCAGGACATCTCGGGACATTCTGAATTATTTTATGAAAGCGAGCCTATATAAAAGTTCTTGATTTCAAAACTCGGCACGATAATTCTTAAAAAATAAAAGAATTATTTTGAATTATTACATCGACAGCGGGTCCTTGATGTAATAATCAATACAAAGCCGGTTTTTTTCAGATTATTTCGGTCAAGCTTTAGCTTTATTGTCGTCTTTTTTTTGCAATCGGCTGCCTTTTTTGATGTTTTATTTTTGCCGGCTGCTTTCTTTTCAGCCGTTTTATTATTGTCGGCTTCCGTTTTTTCAGTCGTCTTATTATTGTCGGCTTCTGTTTTTTCAGTCGTCTTATTTTTATCGGCCTCTGTTTTTTCAGTCGTCTTATTTTTATCGGCTTCTGTTTTTTCAGTAGTCATATTTTTGTCGGCGGCTGCTTTTTTAACAGCTTCTTCATAAGCTTGAAGGGTTCTTCTGGCCGCCTCGTCCAATGTCTTGGCGACTTCCGGATACGGGACAACTTTAAAGTCTTTCATGACAGCGTCCATACTCTTGGATCTTTCAGTAGGCCTAAATTGTGTCATTCATCTCACTTTTTAAATCATTTTGTTATTGCTTGAAAATTTAATGAGATATATATCTTTGCAAATATGAATTCCAATGTGGCCAATTTTGTCATTTTAACATATTTTTTCGCTGATACAAAGTTAATGGAAAAAAGAAGAAGCGAAAAATAAACTCAAAGCTGAATGAAACTGAAAAAGAAAAAAGCGCCCGATGCAGGATTTGAACTTGCGCTCTTCGAAGAAGAAGTGGTTTTCGAGACCACCGCCTTACCACTAGACTAACCGGGCATGAAAATGAATTCAAAGGCGTAATAGGATATTACGCGTTGTTTTGTGTAATACTGTTTTTCATATAAATACTTTTAAGTCATGCGAGTTTTCCGGGAAAAGCCCGGCTTTGATTTATTTCGTGCGTGGGTTTCACCATCTTGTTTTATATTTCTGTATGTATATTTATGATTATTAACACACGGCGGGACATAAAGGAAATTTTAATTAGTTTATCTGTCTATATCGCAAACACAGCAATGATTCAATGGAGGGAGCAATAGAAAGATGACAGTTCATGAAATAAAACCTGAAATTTTATCATGGATATTGGGTCAGGTAAACCCCGATAAAATGAAAGAGGAAACCCTTCAAAGAATAAATGATTGGCAAAACGGTATCAAAAAGCCGACATTTCATCAGATTTCAGAATTAAGCAAAGAAACAAAGATACCGCTCGGTTATTTCTTCTTAAACACTCCTCTCGTTGAAGATTATTCTTTTATGGAGTACCGAACAATAGACAGTCAAAAGTTCAAAAACCCGAGCAGAGACCTGATTGATGTCATACACAACATGGAAAATATTCAAGATTGGATGAGAGAGTATCTGATTCAGTCAGATGAAAGCCCGCTAAGTTTTGTCGGTTCTCAAAAAGACAATAAGAATGTTCTCGACGTCGCAAAAAAAATTCGCGGTGAAATGAATCTTGAAATGAACTGGTTTGAAAAAAGCAAACGAACAGAAGATTCATTTAAGACAATTCGGGAAGCGGCGCAAAAAATAGGAATTTTGGTGATGAAAAGCAGCGTTGTCAGGGAAAACACCCATAGAGCCCTTGACGTTGAAGAATTCAGAGCCTTCACAATGATTGATGCCCATGCGCCCCTGATTTTCATAAACACAAGGGATTCCGTCAACGCGCAATTATTTTCGTTACTCCATGAGATCGCTCATATCTGGTACGGAAACAACAACATCTTCAATAACCCTGCTTACAAATCAAATGAAAAAGTTGTCAGCAAAGACGAAATGTATTGCAACGCCATTGCAAATGAAATTTTAGTCCCGAATGAAATGTTTACAACAAAATGGACAGGCACTGACATGGAACCCGCAGGCAAAATTCAAGCCTTGTCCGAATATTTCAAATGCAGTACCACCGTCATTGCTCGAAATGCCCTTGATTGCGGTTATATCAAAAAGCCGCTTTATGAAAAAATCGCGGAAGAAGCAGCCGCAAATTATCTCAAAACACAAAAAACGGAAAAGGGCGGCGGAAATCGTATAGATACCATCGCTTCCCATTACGACAGACGATTTTTAATGTCTTTGTCAACCAGCGTCTATAGTGGGAAAACGCTATTCACAGACGCGTTCAAACTGACAAACACCCGGCACAAAACTTTCATCAAACTGATGGATAAAATCTCAGGGGAAGAGTGCAAGAATGCCGGATGATTTGTATTTAATCGATTCGAATGTACTGCTGACTCCTGGATTTGTTGCATTTTCAGCTCAATTACAAAAATTCTGTGAGTGGATGACAGAAAGGTTCAAAAAAAATCATTATAAGCTGAGCTAATTAAATCATATTTTTTGCTTTGGTGGATAATCGCTTTTTAAGTAGCTGGATTGTGGTTCCTGTTAGATAAATGATATAACTCATCTCTTCCAGACGGTCCAAATTATATTCAATCTCGCTATTTGTTGCCCCTTTATTATTACATATTAAAAAGACATCCTGCTAATTTATTACACCGTTTTTTGAGTTTTGTTGGAGCTCTCGCATCGCATCAAATAAATCTTGCCTCTGTGTTTGCAAAATTCCATACGTTTTTTCAAAATCCATGAGTTTTTTCAATTGTCGTTGTTTTCGAGTTTTTAGCGACTCTAATGTAGAATTTCTGTTTGCCATATCGATCTCAACTGCTATAATCTGAAGTTCAATGTCTGTTAAGACCTTTCTCATGGAGTTCAATTCGATTTCATTATCGAATTGTTTGGCTTGCGTATTATACTTCGGAGACATAAAAAATAATAGTACATTGCTTCATTTATTTCTTGTCATTTTTACTAACCAAGTATATTTTTGCCCTTTTTGGTGATGAAACGAATTCGATGCGATATTTGTCTCCCTTCATTTCATCTGCACTGCCATTTTCGCGGCGATCTTTAAACTTATTTTCAAATTTTTAAAAAGGTTTATCATAGGATTGAAACATTTAATCTTCCCCAACTTAACTGCAATTCTTGAAAATTTTTCGGTGAAACAATGGTCGTTGACGAAAAATGGAATAAAAAATTAAAGGACTTTTTAAAGCGGTACTATCAGGACGATGTCTTGGAGCTGGCGAACAGCTATCCCGATAAGCGCAGCCTGTCGGTCAATTTTGACAAATTGGAAATTTTTGACCGCGACATCGCCCGCGATTTAATTGAAAATCCCGAATCGGTGGTTCAATCTTTAGGGGCGGCTCTCAAAGATATGGACCTTCCTTTAATGAAAAAGCTGGACAGCGCGCATGTCCGCGTCACCAACATTCCCAACCGCATTCCGATTCGCGACCTCCGAAGCAAACATTTATCCAAATTTGTCGCCGTCGAAGGCATGATTCGCCGCGCCACCGAAGTCCGCCCGCGCATTATGAAGGCGGCGTTTAAATGCATGCGCTGCGACACGATCACTTTTGTCGAACAACCCGGAAACAAGCTTGATGAACCGTTTTCCGGCTGCGAAAATGAAAACTGCGGCAAACGCGGCCCGTTTAAGCTTGTCACGGAACAATCGGAATTTATCGATTCCCAAAAAGGACAAATCCAAGAGTCTCCCGAAAGCTTAAAAGGCGGCTCCAATCCCCAAAGCATTGAAATCAATTTCGCCGACGACTTGACGGGACAAATATCCCCCGGCGACCGCGTCATCGTCAACGGCATTCTCCGCTCCGTCCCGCGCGCGCTCCGCGACGGTAAATCCACGTCTTATGATTTAATTTTGGAAGCCAACTCAATAGAACGCTTGGACCAGGAATACGACGAGCTTGACATCACCGCCGAAGAAGAAGAACAAATTTTAGCGCTCAGTCAAGACCCTGAGATTTACGATAAGATCGTTGCGTCCATCGCGCCGACCATTTACGGCAACGAGCATGTGAAGCGCGCGCTGATGTACCAGCTCTTTTCAGGCATTGTCAAGCAGTTTCCCGACGGAACGAGAACAAGGGGCGACATTCACGTCATCCTTGTCGGTGACCCCGGCGTTGCGAAAAGTCAGTTGCTCCGCTACATTGTCAAACTTTCCCCGCGCGGCGTTTTCGCGTCAGGCAAAAGCGCGTCCGCGAGCGGTTTGACAGCCGCCGCCGTCCGAGACGAACTCGGCGACGGGCGCTGGACAATCGAAGGCGGCGCGTTTGTGATGGCAGACATGGGTATCGCCGCCGTTGACGAAATGGACAAAATGCGCGACGAAGACAAAAGCTCCCTGCACGAAGCGATGGAACAGCAAACCATCAGCATCGCCAAAGCCGGCATCATCGCCACATTAAAATCCAGATGCGCCGTGCTTGGCGCCGCCAACCCCGTGTACGGCAGGTTCAATCGTTACGAAAGTCTGGCGGATCAAATCGACATGCCGCCCGCGCTTCTGTCACGTTTTGACCTGATTTTCGTTTTGCTCGACGTGCCGGAAAGCACACTTGACGGCAAAATCGCCGCCCACGTGATTCAGACACATTACGCCGGCGAACTGCTGCAGCACAAAAACAATATTTCCTCATCGGGCATCACGCAGGAATTCATTGACGATCAAATGGTCAACATCATTCCCGAAATCGATCCTGAGCTGCTGCGCAAATACGTCGCCTACTCCCGAAGAAACATTTATCCGATTATGGACGAAGACGCGCGGCTTCACCTGACCGACTTTTACACAAGCCTCAGAAAACAGGGCGAAGGCAAAAACAACACGCCGGTCCCCGTGACGGCCCGTCAGCTGGAAGCTCTGATTCGTCTTGCCGAAGCCAGCGCGCGCGTTCGCCTGAGCAACCGCGTCACGCTCAAAGACGCCGTCAGGACGACCGACATCACAATGGAGTGTTTGAAAAACGTCGGCATTGACCCTTCAACGGGCATGATGGACGCCGACATTATCGCGACAGGCATCAGCCAATCGCAGCGCGGCAAAATCCAAATCATCCTGGATATCATCAGAACAATTTCCGATCGCAGCCCCGGCGGCAAGGCGCCGAAGAAAGAAGTGTATGCCGAGGCTGAAAAGTCCGGCATTTCCGCCGAAGAAATGGATGTCAACATTGACCAGATCAGCCGCCGCGGAGATATCATCAAACCCGATCCGGAACATTTAAAATTGGTCCGCCGCTGAAGAAGAGAATCATTGCGAGCCTGATTGCGAAACCCGATTATGAGCCTGATTATGAGGCATTATGAATAACATATGAACCGGAGTTTAGACAGGAGTTTAGACAGGAGTTTAGACAGGAGTTTAGACAGGAGTTTAGACAGGAGTTTAGATATGACAGATATGTACGTTAAAATCCACCGTTCCTCAAAGCATTTCATGGTTGCCGTCTGCGACAGCGAATTGATTGGGCGGCATTTAGTCAATGAAAACTGCGAAATCACGGTGCACGCCTCTTTTTACAAGGGAGAGGAAGCCGATGAAGAAACGGTTATGGATTTACTGTGCGGGGCGACAACGGCAAACATCATCGGCAAAAAGGCCATCGAATGCGCTGTTCAATGCGGCATCGTTGATCCGGCTTCGGTCATTTACTTCGGCGATGTGCCGCACGCGCTTTACTTTACGATTTGATTTGCATTTACGATTCGATTTGCATTTATGATTTGATTTGCATTTCGATTCGATTTGCATTTATGATTTGATTTTCATTTACGATTTGATTTGCAAATCGACTTTTATCCGCGAATTCCGGTTGTTCGGCAAAATCGCTTTCTCAGCTTCTTTGCGTCCTCCATTTTCGGATCGATTGATAATCTATATTAACCATGTCTTTGTTTATGTTTCATACTACAACGGAAAAACGATTTGTAAATCAAATTTAATCTTAAGGCATTTGAATGTGTTATTTTGCGTTCTTTTTTCCGGTTTTCGGAAAGCCGGCGGCTCTGCCGGTGCATAAAAACTGATTTTTCAGAAATAAACAGATCGGTAACTATTTTAAATGAATTTGCAGATTGAAACAAGAATAGAAGCTTACAAAAATATCGAATACCGATATATCGAATATTGAATAAAACAAGCGTGTGACCGCTTAATTATTGCCTACTACAGGTGATTTGCGTGCGAATTGAAGAAATCAGAATTATAGAAAGAGATGAACTTATTTTGGCCGTTATTGAAAAGCATGAAAAGATGATTGCTGAATATACGGCCGAATACGATGCGTTGAAAAACAGATCCGGCGTCTTAGACGCAGAGATTATTGATTTAAAGAAACGCATTGAAGAGAACGATGAAAAAACCCGCGTGTACGATGAAAAGAAACACCTTTCCGGCCGCGACGCTTCTGAAGAATTGAAAAAATTGAATTTAAAGCAAATTGATTCGGAAAAGATTGAAAACGGAATCACTGCGCTGACCTCTTCTAAAATCTCTGATTCCATCGATGAAAGAAAAGCTGTTTATGAAACGCTTTGCGCCGACGTCAATAACGCGGGCGCCGCCGACTCTTCCGTTCTTTTGGCAAAAATCACCGCCGCCTATGAATCTTATAAAGAAGAAAACCGCTTGATCGAGGCTGTCAGCGCCGACAACGCCGTTTTGACACAGAAACAAGGCGTCGTTCAGGAAGACAAAAGGGCAGACTGGCTTGAGAAAAGAGTCAGCAGCCACAAGGATTCTTTGGATTATTGGAAAGGAATGAAATGAGGGAGGCTGAAAAATGACTGACGAAAACATGATCAATGAAGCAGCGGTTGAAGCAGCACCCGTTGAAGAAGCGCCCGTTGAAGAAGCAACAACCGTTGAAGCAACAACCGTTGAAGAAGCAACCGTTGAAGAAGCAATTGTTGAAGAAGCAACCGTTGAAGAAGCAACCGTTGAAGAAGCAACCGTTGAAGAAGCAACCGTTGAAGCGGCTGTTGAAGCGGCTGTTGAAGAAACACCCGTCGAAGCGGCTGTTGAAATGCCTGCCGAAGAAGCAGCATCCGCTGAAGCCACCGCTGAAATGCCCGCCGAAGAAGCCGCCTGCGCGGCCGCGGCAGCCGGCGAAACCAATGAAACCAATGAACCGATTGCGGAAGCGGACGGAATTGCCGCCGAAGAAAAAGCCGAAGAGAAACTTTTGATGGAAAACAAGGAATCCGTCGAGAAACATTTGGAAGCTTTGAAAGCCGAATTGGTCAACATGACGGAGCAGGAAGCGAAAAACAGATCCAACAAGCTTCGCATCGTTTTGGAGCGCGACGAGAAAGCGTTAAAAGCGATTTTCCGTGAGTTAAAACTTCACAGAGGCGACAGCGACGATTTGAAAAAGAAGCGTGATGAGTTGAACGGACAAGTTCGCGAACTCTCAAAAACCGCTCAGGACAGCCGTACAAAGCGCGATGAGATCAATCTGAAAATCACTGCCATTAAAGCTGAAAGAAGCGAAGAGATGGGCAAAACAAAAGCCCAATCCGATGAAATCAACCGGCTCAAAACCCAAAGAGACGAATACAACAAGATTTCAAAAGGCACTTATGACATTTTGATGAAAAACTACAGCGAGAATTTGAGAAAATTCCTTGAGGACGACATCAATTTGGACCACGAGAAAAACCTTTTCGAGCGCCTGACAGACTTGACACAGCGCGTGAAAGCCACAAAGGAAGCCAACGAACTCCACGGCAAGATTCAGGAAATTTACAACGATAACAAAGGCATGTACACAAAAAGCGACGAGCTGTCAGCCGAAATCAAAAAACTCTCAGATGAATCTCAAAAGTACCACTTGGAAATGATTGAGATTTTCAGAAAAGTGGACGAACTCCGAAAAGAAGCGGACGGCTTCCACAGGCGCCTGAGCGAGAAATCCGCGCTGATCAAGCCGACAACCTCTAAAATCGACCCGCTGAAGAAAAACATCGCTTTGACCCGCAAAGAACTGGACCTCTACCTCGACAGATTGAAAGACTTCCAAACCGGGCGGGACGAAAAGCGCGTTGATAAGATCCACACCACCGCCAAAGAGAAATTAAAACAGAACGGCCGTCTCAGCTTAGAAGACCTCGGCGCCCTCATCGAAAAGGGTGACATCAAGTTCAACAAAGAATAACCGGCAAAATAAAATAATCAAGGACGGGGAAACATGTTTCTCCGTTCATTTGAATTTCATTTAATGCGTTTCATTTAATGCGTTTCATAAAGTTTCATTTGAATTTCATTAATTTCATTTGAGTTCCATTAATGCGTTTTATTTGAACAATCATGATTCGAGCACCCTTTTATGCGGCTGTTCTTATCATGACCCTTTTTACTTTTTACCTTTTACTATTCCCTTTTAATAATCGGCAGCGTTTGTACCAAATAGAAGGAGTGGAAAATTTGGATACGGTTTTAATTTTAGTCGGACTGTTGCTCATCATTATCATTGTTGCCGCTATGTTTCCGTTTTCGCGTAGACTGATGAAAAAGAAAAACGAATTCATCTACTATTCTCAAGAAGCGGAAAGGCACGCGGCAAATGTTGGCATCCAACTCGAAAGACAGTCTGCCGCCATATATTCGATGGTCAGCGTTTTACAGCAGCACACAGACAGAGAACTGGCGTTTTCAAAAGAAATAATTCAGGCCCTTGGAGAAAATCAAACGGTTTTTGCCAAATCCGATGTTATCGACACTGCAATGAGGCAAATATACCGGATTTATCACACGGTGCCGAAAATTTCCGGCGATCCCATGTATAAAACCCTCATGAATGAGATAAAAAGAGAAGCGGAAGTTGTCGCCACCGAAAAAAAGAGATACACATCCGCGGCCTCCAGCTATAACAAACGAATAAGCATGGCTCCTTATTCCCTTTTTGCAAAACTCTGGGGTTTCAGGAAAAAGGAGTTGTTTCAAACATCGGCGGGAATTGTTTATCAACACAAATCCGGTGCGAAAGAGAATGTGTACGAACCGAAAAACTTATTCAAGTGATATTGATTATTCGAGCGGATTTTAAATAAATACGAATTTCAGGTACAATTAAAGAAACGGGATTTCTCAAAAATCCCTCCTTTTTACGATTTTTACAAAGTCATCACTCAACGGAAAGCAACGCGGCTGAGCTGATGAAAATAAGTGAAATAATCAGAGAAAGGCGTAAAAAGTGAAAATAATAACGAAAAACGTTAAAAAAGTGATACGTAAAAAGGAAATGTTAAAAGGAAACGCTAAAATGAAACGTTAAAAGGAAGCGTTAAAATGAAACGTTAAAAGGAAACGTTAAAAGGAAACGTTAAAAAAGTGATAAAGAAGAGTGAAATCACTCTTCTTCGGGCGCTGCCGCGGTTTCTGCGGGCGCTTCTTCAGTGGGAACTTCTTCTGCCGCGGGTTCTTCTTCGGGTTCAAGGCCGAGGAGTTTTTCGATTTTCTTGTCGCCGTAGCCGATGATTTTTGCGTTGATCTGAGCGGTGTCAAGGGAAATCTCATTGCCGCGGATGAACTTTCTTCTTCTCTGACCGTTGATTTTCGGGGTGAAACCAAGGCCGGTAGCGCCGAGGATTTTTCTCTTTGCGGGTCCGGGGAGGTCATTTTTCATAACGAAACCGCTCTTGTCGGTACCGCCGGTGATTTTCATACTGTATCCGGGAAGGCCGACGAAGGCGGTGTCCATTTCCGTGCCGATCGTTTTGCCGACCATTTCTTTTTCTTTTGCCGCGTCAAGTTCTAACTTGTAGGATTTGCCTGTTTTCGGGTCTGCGAGGACCATTTTCATTGCCATTGAAATAACTCCGTATTTTTAATGAGTTGTGTAAATTTAAGTTTTAATTTAAGTCGTTTAAATTAAGTCGTTTAAATTTAGGTGTGTAAATTTAAGGTGTGTAAATTCAAGTTGTGTAAGTGTAAATTTGAAAGATAATTCCTTTTGAATACGAAACTAAAAAATGTATTCAAGCGAATAATGAATGTAAAATATGGACATTCTAAAACCGAGGAGCAATAGATGAAATCGATGAGAATGAGACCGGAGCCGAAAAATCCGATTCATAAGAAGTCAAATGCTAAAGGCAACCTTCGGTTTTGAAACAAGTGCCTGTAAGATAATAATTACCGTCGTCGTGTAGGATGTAGAATGTTTCATTGTTTATAAATGTTTAGGGTTGAGCGGCTTTGAACGGGGCAGTCATGAAAATTGAGTGAAAAACGGCGGAGACGGCGAGTCATAAGAACATGAACCACAGAAATCGTCCTGTCATTGAACCAATACGATCAGGACGATTCATTCATCGAATTTGCTCATTGAATTTACTTGTTGCATTCATTCATTGAATTCGATGCAAACACCCATAACCTTTCCGTTTGCGCTTCCTGCCTCCATCAAAGAGCAGCCCCGCGCGCGAGCCGCACTGCTATTCGGTGATATCATAAACCTTTACCCGCGTTTTTCAATGACAAAAAAAAGCGTGTCCTGTTTTCATAAATAAAAAAAGAAAGGAAGCGGAAATGTTTCCGCTTTATTTTTAAGTTTTTTTTATTATGTTTTTAACTTCTATTTTTAAGATTCTGACGAATCGTCTAAAATCATTAATTTTAAGAGAACGGCTTTTTGGACGTGCAATCTGTTTTCTGCCTGATCGAACACAACGGAATGCGGGCCGTCGATGGCGCCGGCGGATATTTCAAATCCGCGGTGAGCAGGAAGGCAGTGCATGACGATAACGTCGGGCTTGGAAACGGCGATTAATTCTTCGTTGATTTGGAAGCCGCTGAAATCCTTCCGGCGCTGCTCCGCTTCACTTTCATTGCCCATAGACACCCAGACGTCGGTGTACAGGATGTCGGCATTTTCCGAAGCTTGGAGCGGGTCGTTCGTGATTTTGATAACGCCGCCGAGCGCTTTGGCTTTGGCGACATATTCTTCGGCGGGTTCGTAGCCTTTCGGACAGGCGACAACCATTTCCATACCGACAATGGCGCAAGCGATCATGACGGAGTTGCAGACGTTGTTGCCGTCGCCGACCCATACGAATTTCATGCTGCAAAGCCTGTTTTTGTACTCTTTGATCGTCATAAGGTCGGCCAAAACCTGACACGGGTGTTCCTTGTTGGATAAGGCGTTGATGACGGGAACGGTCGCGTTGTCGGCCAGTTTGATCAGCGTGTCGTGAGAATAAACACGGGCCGCTATGCCGCTGAGATAGCGCGAAAGGACTTTGGCGGTATCTTCGATGGTTTCACCGCGGCCGAGCTGGAGGTCGTTGGGGTTTAAGTAAATGACATGACCGCCCAAATCTTTCATGCCGACTTCAAACGAAACGCGCGTGCGCGTCGATGATTTTTCAAAAATCATGCCCAAACTCTTATTTCTTAAATGGTCGATGACTTTGCCCTGGCTTCTTTTTTCTTTAATTTCTTCCGCCAGATCCAAAATGCCGTAAATATCTTCCAAAGACAGGTCCGTCATTGAGAGTAAATTTTTCATTTTTATCACCTGTTTTATCTAAAGCGAATCCTTGTTAAACGTAAAATGGTTGTAAACAATAAATTTGTGCCGTTTTTGTTTCTGCTTCCTTTTTCATTTTTGGCCGCGTAATTCATTCATATGATCAATTCGTTTTTGGACAAGAGCCGGCGTCCCGATATCTCTTCTGAAAAAGAGATCGCCTGTGATGACTTTATCCAAAGCGTCCTGAGAAATTTTTTCCGCCTCTTCGATTGACGATGCCAACCCCACGACGCCGATGGAACGCGAATTGGTTGTGTAAATTATCCCGTCTTTTTCGTAAACGCTGGAATAATAAATAATCAAGTCGGCGCTCGGTCCTTTTAATACACTGCCGATGCTGCCGGTGTTGCCTGCGCCGCCGGTGCTGCCGGTGTTGCCTGCGCCGCCGATGACCTGTATTTCGGCATCCTTTTTGGGATTGTCGGGATAGCCGGCGGGGACGGCGTATTTGCATACCGTCGCCTTCTTTGAAAATTCAATTGTCATTTGATCCAGCGTGCCGGTAACGATTGCTTTCATCACGGCGGCCATGTCGGATTCCAAAAGGGACAGGACGTTCATGGCTTCAGGGTCGCCGAAGCGGGCGTTGTATTCGATTAATTTCGGGCCGTTTTTGGTTAAGATGAATTGTCCGTAAAGGATTCCTTTGAATTCGGCGCCGGTCTCGCGCGGGAAAGCGGAAACGGTTGCCTGCATGATCTGTTTGGCCTTTTCGTATTCATCGGGTTGGATGAACGGCAGCAACGCGCCCGCGTTTGTGTAAGCGCCCATGCCGCCGGTGTTTGGGCCAAGGTCGCCTTCGTAAGCTCTTTTGTGGTCCTGAACCGTCGGGCAGAAAGCCAGATGTTTCCCGTCAACAAGCGCCTGAAGCGTGAATTCTTCGCCGATAAATCTTTCCTCAATGACGACGCTGTCGCCTTTGAGAACTTCTTTTGTATATTCTTTCGCGGCGGCGATATCGGGCAGCTGGTCACCCATCACTTTGACGCCTTTTCCGCCGGTCAGGCCGGCAGGCTTAACCGCAACGTCTGAAAGTTCGTCAATAAAGGCCGCTGCCGGTTCATAATCTGTAAAAACGCCGTATTTCGGATTGCCTTCGATGCCGTGTTTTTCAATAAATTTACGCGCCCACGCTTTGTCGGTTTCGATTTTGGCGCAATTCTTTGTCGGGCCGACTGTGGGAACGCCTGCCGCCCACAAAGCGTCGGAAACGCCTGCCGAGAGAGGCGCCTCGGGGCCGACGAAAGCCATGTCAATTCCTTTTTCTTTCGCAAAGGAAGCAATTGCTCCGGCGTCTTTTTCATCACAGATAAAAACCTCTTCGGAAAGGGCGGCGATTCCCGGATTTTTCTTTGACATCGCCGTATACAGAAGAGGGTGTTGCGGGCTTCTCTTAATTGCCGCCGCAACCGCGTGCTCACGGCCGCCGCCGCCGACTAATAATATCTTCATAAGGATTCCTCATATTTTTAAAAAAGTCTTTTGCAAACAATAAAACCAAAAACAAAGAGTTTAAAACAAATTGAAAAAATGTTGGGTAATTCAAAATAAATCTGAGACAATAGAGACAATAATAAGACGATAAAGTTACAACTCAATCATTGAGAAATAAGACTAAACGTTTGTACCTATTTAAGTATACCTATCCGGTTTCTAAAAGCAAGCGGCAACGGTTGAATGAATGTTAAAAACAGATTTAAAAACAGATCAAAAATTAAAAAATGTTCAGTTATTTTGAACAAATCTGTTTTGTTCCGATCAAATTCATTTCGTATTCTGATCAAAAAACATTTCTTCTATTTGCTCACGGATAACTTTTTTAATCAAATTCAAATCGGCGTTTGTCAATTTGCTTTGCGGATTTTCATTTGACAGCGGTTCAAACTTTTTCAAGAAATCATTGACGGCTTGACCGAGAAAGTCTGAAACGCTGGCAAACTCACCGTTCTCAACCAACTGGTCAATCTTCTTTTTGTGAATCGGACTGATTGTACCGCTGACGATAGGTTTTTTGCGAACGTAATCTTTTGCCATTGGTCTTTTAACATCCAATAGAAGTTATTAATAACTGATTCAAACAATTGAAAACAATTGAAAACAATCGGAGGAGCAAAATAAATACAGTTGTCGGAAATTGATGAAATAATCGCTCCACTTCCTGCTTTCAGACTGATATTTGCAGGCTCCGCTTTCAACATCTGTCATCAAAAATCATGACAGATAAAAAGTATATAGTGGAAAACAATCTTTTTAAAATATATTTTAATACGTCGTTTTAATGAAGCCCGCTTTGTCTCACGATCAACATATATCGCTATCAGCTAAGCCCGCTCTTTCAATTATTCATCTTTTGAAAACGGCCGCCGAAAAGAAAAAAAGGATTTCTTATTGTTTTTCCATCCATTCAATAAATTTGTCAAGCGCGCGCCGCCTGTGTGAAACCGTATTTTTAAATTCGGCGCCGAGTTCGCCGAACGTCTGCCCGTTGTAATCAAAAATCGGGTCAAAACCAAAACCGCCGTCGCCGCGCTCTTCAAAGGCAATCTTGCCTTCCACGGTTCCCGAAAATGTCAGCGGCTCCTTTCTCGGCTCACAAAAGGCAATCACGGTTTTAAAATAAGCGTCACGATTCGTTTCGTTTTTCATTAACAGCAAAACGCGTGGATTTCCGAGCCGGTCTTCAATAAAACGAGAATAAGGGCCGGGGAACCCGTTGAGCGCTTGAATGAAAATACCGGAATCGTCAACCATAACAGGAACACCCAAGTCATCCGCCGCCGCTTTCGCTGAATACGCGGCAATCGGCTCTAAATCGTCCGCCTGAATTTCGGGATAATCGCCTTTGTTTTGAATGGCCTCAACCCCGAAAGATGCCAGTATCGCTTGAATTTCAGAAAATTTGCCGGCGTTGCCGGTGACAAAAACAATTTTTTCAAAAGCGGGATTCATTTCTTGTTCCTCTGTCGTGTTTTTTCGTTTACGGTTGCCCTTTTCGTTATGTTTCTTTCGTTTACGGCTGCCTTTTTTGTTATGTTTCTTTCGTTTACGGCTGCCTTTTTTGTTATGTTTCTTTCGTTTACGGCTGCCCTTTCCGTTATGTTTCTTTCGTATACGGTTGCCTTTTTCGTCAGGGTTTCCCTTCCAAATACCGGGCGCGTTGTTTGATTTCTTCCGCGCGCTTCAAAATAACATCCGCGCCGCCGTATTCTTTTCGGTAGCCAACGGCGAACAGTTCTTTTAATTTTTCCGGATTTTTGTGGGAACTGTCTAAGGTTTGGAATAAAACGTGGATGTCTACGCCTTTTGATTCGACACTTTTATCCGAAAATGATAAGCCGAAGTCGATGAGGCACAATTTTCCGTCATCGGTGTAAATCATGTTGGACGTTGTCAGGTCACCATGAATGATGTCGCGGTTGTGGAGCCTGCCGATTATTTCGCCGGCGGTCCCCGCCAAACCCTCGTTGTCGTCAATCGCGAATTTCAACGGGAGGCCTTTGATATGTTCCATTTTGATGGCGAATTCGTCAACGCCGTAAATGACCGGCGTCATAATGCCGCAGCGGCGGGCTTCCGTCATCATCCTGACTTCCGTTTTCGTTCGTTCTTTGCGAATCTTCGCGTCGATTTGAGGGAGACGATAGTTCTTTTGGATCCGCTCTTTCACAATCATGTATTCCGGCCCCGATTCGGAGTCCGATCCCGCGTTCGAGTCCGATCCCGAATCAGACCCCGATGCGCTTTCTTCCGTTTCATAACCGTACATTTTCGGCTCGAGGCGGACAACGGCTTCGGCGCCGTTTTGCATTTTCTTGATTTCCTCTCCTCTTGAAAGGTTGGCGGGTTCTTTCCATGTCACCGTCACTTCATCGGGGCGGAATCCGGAGTCAACGACCGAATTCTCGATTGTCAGGATATCGCCGGCCTTAAACATCAATAAGCCGGTGTAAGCAATCATGGCGCCGTTGTCCCCCATAAACCTTTTTTCGGGGACATAAAATTTCGCGCCGCGGTCTTTGCACATTTGATCCAACATTTCCCGGATTCTGCTGTTGGCGCCGACACCGCCGGCCAGAAGCACTTCGTTTTTGCCGGTGTGCGCGAGCGCCCGCTCCGTGACTTCAACCGACATTGCAAAGGCGGCCTCTTGAAAAGAGTAACAAATGTTTGCCAAAAATGCGTCATCGAAATTTCCCGCGGCATCTTTGCTTTCGTTTAAAATGCGGGTTGCCGCCGTTGACAATCCCGAGAAAAAGAAATCCATGCCTTTGACAGTGTAAGGCAGGTCAATGTATCCGGTTGCTTCCTTTGCATGCTTCTCAACCAAAGGACCGCCCGGGTGCGTCAGTCCCGCCGAGCGGGCAAATTTATCCAAAGCATTGCCAAGACCGATATCAAGCGTCTCGCCAAAGATTCGATAAGCGCCGATTCCGGGTTCAGTTTCCTGATACGCGAGCACTTGTGAGTTCGCGCCGCTGACATAAAGCGTAATCGGATCCACAACATCCGTTTTCCAAATCCCGACTTCAATGTGCGCAATACAGTGATTCACGCCGACCAGCGGTTTTCCAAGCGTCAATGAAACCATACGCGCCGCCGTCCCGACAATCCGAAGACACGGTCCCAACCCCGGCCCCTGTGAAAAAGCGACAGCGTCAATATCCTCTTTAGAATACCCTTTCTCTTCAAAATCCGCCAAAACGCCGGCAATCACTTCACCGATATGAGCCGCGTGATGCTGCGCCGCTTCGCGCGGGTGAATACCGCCGGCTGCCGGCTTATAAGTACGCGTCACTTCCGTGATGACATCTTTTTCATCCACAATCGCCGCGCTCAAATTCCACGCGGTTCCTTCAATACCGAGAACAATCGTCACAAAACAACCTCAAATGCGTTCATAATAATGAGTACTGAATATGAATGAAGGTATTTAATTCAGTGCCTGATTCAGTGACTTTGATTTACAATTTTGTCTGATTTGTACTGATTTATTTACAAAAAAGTGATAAATAATGGATAATTATACGCGTTGCTCCCGCAAACGCGGTAAAACGGGATGCTTCAGTTATCCGAATTTTTCGGATAACTGCCGTTAATTGAGAGAAGGAGGCACAAGAAAACTCGTGCCAGCGGTGCGAAAATGCATCAGTTATTCGAAATTTTCGAATAACTGCCGTTAATTGAAAGAAGGACGGCACAAAAAAACTCTCACCACCGATGAGAGAAATAAGTTTGATGAAAAAACGGTTATCACGAAGTAGATACATGACGTTTTTGAAGAGGAGGAGCTTGGAAAAAAAGCAATGTGCAAATTTTGCACATTCCAAAAACGAGGGTACCGTTTGACAAAAGTTATGTATCCATACCATAACAGTAATACATTATCAACAATCAGAGGCAAACGATGGCTACAATACAAACTCGTCCTAACGACAAACCAAAATCCGATTTATTAGAGGCTATTGAGGACACAAGACGCTACCGCAATCTGCACGGCCCATTTAAGACGGCTGAAGAAGCGGTATCTTCCATATTGGAAGATGAGTGATTGAGATCGTGATTAAAATAGTGATTGAAATAGTCAATACGAACAAAATGAAAGAAAATTGAAAAAAAACGAAAGAAAACTGAAAAATTAAAAAAACAAAAGAAATGAATGAAGAGTTCATCACTCTTCATCTTCCGCCTTCACTTTCGGCGGTCTTCCTCTTCTCTTTTTCGGGGCTTCCTCGGAAGTCTCTTCCAAAATCAGCTCGTCTTCATTCATTAAATTTTCATTGTTTTGGATTCCATCCTTTTGGATATCATCCTCTTCCGCGTCCGTTGCGCCGGAGACGGCACACTTTTCGTTTCGAGCTTCGCCGGACGAAAAGATGTTTCCGAGTTCCGCTTTGTCGGCGGCGTTCTTTTGGGAACGGGTTCTGGATTTCTTTTCTTCAATCGGTTTGACTAACTTCGGGTCATTCGGGTCAACCTTCTTTGCAACCAAACGGATGTCGCCGGTACCCATCTTAATCGGCTGGCCGACGATGACGTTTTCGGTGACGCCCTGAAGCTCATCAATGTTGCCGCGCATGCCTGCATCCAGCAGGTGATTCACGGTGACCTCAAAGGCGGCCCTTGCAAAGACACTGGCCTTTTCGCCGGAAATACCGTGACGGCCGATCTGCTTCACTTCGCCGTCGCTGGTCATTAAGTCAGCCACAAGCATGATATGACGGATATCGACGTTCAAACCCTGTTCACGCAAGGTGCTTGTCGCTTCCGAAATGATCGAGTTTCTGGCGGCTTCAATGCCCAAAACGGAAAAGATTTCACTGATATTGTTCGTGGTCGTTCGCGTCATGTCGATGCCCTGAATCGGGATCACGTCTTTTAAAGCGGAACCTTCCGTGTATAAAACGTATTCATCCATATCGCTGCCTTTTCTTAAAACGACACGCTTGATGTCTTCAATACCTTTTAAGGTGATGTCGTTGATCTTCTTGGTCAGCTGAAGCAGGTCTCTGTAACGCTGTTCCTTGGGGGTCAAATCAATCTGAAGATTTTCTTCACTGACTTCAACGGTTGTGTCAGGGATTTTCTCTTTGAATTTCTCGGCGATTTCCATGAACACCATGTTTCTGCGCTTCATCGCCTTTTCATTGACGTTGATCACGATTTTCATCTGAGCGAGGTCGGTTGCGACAGACGCGATGTGGTCGATTTTCGTCGCTTCAATTTCCCAGGCAACAGCTTGCGCTTTATCACGGTCAAAAGCGTAGTCGGCTTTTCCGTCCGCGTCAGAAACGCAAGGGTCATTTTTCAGAAAAATCGTCATCGTCGGCGTACTCGGGACCTTACGGGCGTCCACAATTTCAATCAAACGCGGCAAACCCAGCGTAACGTTGATTTCAGCCACACCGGCGTAGTGGAAAGTTCTCATGGTCATCTGCGTACCCGGCTCGCCGATAGACTGCGCCGCGACGACGCCTGCCGCGTCACACGGTTCAATCTGAGAGCGCTTGTAGCCGAAAAGCACATGTTCGATGACTTCATTCATTTCCTTTTCAGTCACGCCGACGGCAAGAGCGTCGTCATGCATTGTTTTTAAAATATTTTTGGGAAGCGGCAAATCCTGAAGTTTTGCATTAATTTCCGCTTCTTTTAATTTCGCCATAATCAGACCTCCCTTCCGGTTACGTTTCTGAAAATCCTGTGCACTGCCGCGGGTTTCGCGAAATCGCTCTTTGTCGGGTCAATGCCGTCTTCGCCGTACATAAACTGAACAATCACGCCGCGCGTGTCGCGAACAGTATAGTCGGGCTGAACTTCCAAATCCTGAAGCGCGCTCACCAAACGGCGCTGGAGGTAACCGGACTGAGACGTACGAACCGCCGTGTCGACGAGACCTTCACGACCGCCGATAGAGTGGAAGAAATATTCCGTCGGGTTTAACCCGCTCTTGTAACTGGATTTAACGAACCCGTGCGCGTCAGCGCCCAAATCGCCGCGTTCAAAGTGAGGCAGTGTGCGGCCGCGGTAGCCTCTGTTAATACGAGCGCCACGAACGGCCTGCTGACCGACACAAGCGGCCATCTGCGTAATGTTCAAAATCGAACCTCTGGCGCCTGAGCGAGCCATCATCGCGGCGGGGTTTTCAAGACCCATGTGCGCGTCGGCAATTTTACCGGATCTGTCACGGGCGCGGCCGAGTTCTTGCATGATACGCATTTCAATGGTTTCATCCAGCGTTCTGCCGGGGAGAGGTTCAAGCTCTTCATCTTTGTAAGCCTGAATAAGCTTTTGAACTTCAGATTCGGCGGCGGTCAAAACCATATTGATTTGAGTCTTGGCTTCATCGGGGATGTCTTCATCGGCAATACCGAAAGACAGGCCCGTTCTCATCACCGCGCGGATGGCAAGTTTCGTGACATCGTCAACGAACTGCGCGCCGCGGGTTGTGCCGTATTCTTTAATAATTGTGTCCAAAATCTGAGCTTTGAAAGCGCCCATCGCGGTTTCGTCAATCGTTCCGGCAATCAGCTCGCCGTTTTCAATAATGACGTAAGCGTCATTCTTCAAGTCCTCTTCCATGTCTTTTGTACCGACGTTGGAAGAGAAGGAGATGTTGAGGCCTTCGGGCAGAATCTGACTGAAAATCTGTTTTCCGGTCCAGAATTCAACGCCGTTTTCATCAACGCCTGCCGGCGCGGGAAGCTCACGGATATCTGTCTTACGAAGCAAGTCAAGCGCGTCGTCTTTGTTAATGCGGCCGGTGACAGGGTTATCCTTTCTTGTCAAAAGGAACATACCGGAAATGTGGTCGTGGATACCGCCGACGATGGGACCGCCGAAACGCGGGGACAGGATGTTTTCCTGAACCTGAAGCAAAATCTTGGCTTCGGCGCGGGCT
>WRCE01000006.1 GCA_009784005.1 Candidatus Methanimicrococcus labiotermitis | reverse complement strand
GGAAAAAACTTCTCAACCACGAATTTAGCGCTTTTAACACACTACGTTCAAGATTTTAGAGTTGCTTCCTTACAATACACAGTTTTGATATTCCTGTAAATCTCGTAACGGCGATTTACAAATGTTGTTTGTTTGAAAACGCCGCCGAAGTTTACCGAAACATCAGGTCACACATCAGTCAGAAAAAAGCTCCTGACCTCACTATTAGAGATGAATGTTATATCGCGGTTTGACCGAAATATCGGCAAATTGCGCGGAATAAATCATTAAGTTGGCAATGTATATAAGAATTTTGACTTTGATAAGCCAAATTCAAAAAAGCATCGAAACGCAAGTTTCGTACTATTTTTTACTTGCAAATTCAAATTGAAAATTGCCATTCTTATTTTTGCCTCACAAACTGACCCCGTTAAGGTATCAGTGTGAGCGAAACCAAAGAATAGCACATTTTGTATATAAAGATTTTGAGTGAAAGCCGCAGAAACACAAAAAATGACAGAATAACGGCAAAATAATAGCAAAAATAACGGCAGAATAATGACAGAAACAATAACAGTGACTGTGAGGGAAACAGCACCGGCAGAAGCAACAGCCGTGAGGGCAACAGCAGTGGAGGCAACAGTGGAGGCAGTAGCAGTGGCGGTAGCAATGCCACGTTCGCGAAGCGAACGGCTGTTTAAAAAAAAAGCTGATGCATGTTGAAAGTACCGGGTGGCAGGTGGCAGCTGATGCATGTTGAAAGTACCGGATGGCAGGTGGCAGCTGATGCATGTTGAAAGTGCCGGATGGCAGGTGGCAGCTGATGCATGTTGAAAGTGCCGGATAGAAAATGCAAACAGCAAAAGCAAGCAGCAAATACAAGCAGCAAAAGCAAGCAACAAAAGCAAGCAGCAACCTGCTAAAAAGAAAAATTGGCTCAATCCTGCCCAATCGGACACAACATTTAAACAGAAAAACGATATTGTTAATTAGAAATTGAAGACGCTGAATTTATAATAGAGCAAATATTTTGTCATATTCGTCATTATATTCACCATTATTTTCATCATTATTCACCATTATTTTCGCCATATTTATTTAAAACACTTATCGAAGAACGATTATCATGAACAATAATAATAATAACAGAAACGTAAGAAGAGGACCCGCCCCCCCGGAAGGCGAGCAGGTCATTCGTGTCAGGATCCCGAAAAAAGAAGAGCGCGAAGTTTTAGCGGTTGTTGAAAGCCTGCTCGGGGCCAACCACTTAAAACTCAGATGCATGGACGGCGTTGTCCGCATGGGCCGCATCCCCGGGTCAATGAAGAAAAAGATATGGATTCACGAGGGCGATGTTGTTATTGCCGTTCCGTGGAGTTTTCAGGACGAAAAGGCAGACATTATCTGGAAATACACCCACCCGCAAGTGGATTGGCTGGACAAGAAAGGCTATTTGAGGAAGTAAGTTCCCCCTCATAAGAACGGGCTGCGAAAACTTTGTGAAAAAACTTTGCAGCCTCACTCTGATTTTGACTGAATCATTTCAATGGGTCCGGTTCGTCTGAACCCGATAAATTGAAGATATCAACTCCAACCCGATTTTTAAGGTGCTGATTCATGGGTCACAAAAAGATTGACAAGCAGATGAAACAAATTGAAGATAAGCGCGCGAAAGACCGTATTTTCAAAAAAGACTCATCCTTCCTGAAAGCCGAAGAAAACGTCTTTGATATCCCGACTTTAAAACTGCTCTATACTTTCTCAAACAAAGGATACATCCGCGAACTCGGCGGCTCCATCAGTACCGGAAAAGAGGCGAACGTCTTTTACGCGGCAGGCGACGGCGGAGAATCGGCCGTTAAGATTTACAGGATATCAAGCGCGACGTTCAAAGCGATGGACCCTTACATTTTAAAAGACCCGAGATTCACGCACATCCGCCACAACCGAAAAGACATTATCTTTGCTTGGACGCAAAAAGAATTCCAAAATTTACTGAGAATTCAAAAAGCGGGGATACGCTCACCCAAACCAATCGTCTGCGAAAGAAATGTTTTAATTATGCAATTCATGGGGCAAGACGGAATTCCGTATCCGCTTCTGAAAGAAACGATATTGGACGATGAAAGCGCACGGCTGATTTACGACCAAATCGTTGAAGCGATGCGCCGCATTTATGTCAGAGCGCTGCTTGTGCATGCCGATTTAAGCGAATACAATATTTTGATTGACACGGAAAACATGCAGCCCGTCATCATTGACGTTGGTCAGGCGGTGACGCTGAATCACCCGAATGCCGTGGAATTCCTGCTCCGCGATGTTGAAAATATCAAAAGGTTCTTCAAAAAATACGGAATCGAGGAAGAAACGAAAGACCTTCTGAAAAGAATTAAACAAAGAACGGAAGAAGACGATATCATTTCGGCAGACGCTGAAGAAGAAACGGAAAAAGAAATAGAAGAAAAAACGGAAAAAGAAATAGAAGAAAAAACGGAAGACGAAACCGCGAAACAGGCGCGCGGAGAGGACTGAAAGCCAAATCTGAAAATCAAATTAATTCATTATTATTATCGAAATCAAAAGGAAGAATCGAAATGTCACAATTTATCAAAGTACCCAAAGAAAGAATTGCCGTCATCATCGGACCGAGCGGCAGTGTTAAAAAGCAAATCGAAGAGATTGTAAAAGTCGCTTTGGACATCAACAGCGACGATGGCCGCGTTGAGATTAAAACCGAAGACGACCCCGTCGCTGAGCTCAAAGCCGCCGAAGTCATTAAGGCGATCGCGCGCGGATTCTCACCGGAGAAAGCCTTTGAATTGTTCTATGATGAGTTTTTGATGCTGGATATTATTGATTTATCGGAAGCGGCGACAACCCCCAAAGAATTGGAGCGTTTGAAAGGCAGAATTATCGGGCGAGAAGGTAAGACAAGAGAAATCGCCGAAAGACTCATCAACGTTAAAATTTCCGTTTACGGAAAAACCGTCAGCGTTATCGGGTACCCGGAACAAACGACAATCGTCAGGACCGCTGTCGATATGCTTATCAACGGCGTCAATCATGGCACCGTCTACAGTTTCCTTGAGAAGAAGCACGATGATTTAATCCGTTCTCAGTTGGATTCAATTGAATATATCAGCACGGCAGAGAGTGACATTGACACCGATGATGATATTGAAGATGATAACGAAGAATGAGACAGAAGATGATAACGAAGAATGAGACAGAAGAATGATACAGAAGATGACACCAAAGAATGAATTTGATCAAAGTGTCATTTCTGCCTCGAACTTCGTATTGAAAACACTGATTTTCATAACCGGAAAGACTGTCCACATAAATCCGATATTATAAAATAGTACATCCATGAATTTAATTATCATGGGAACTCAACGAATTTTAATCGCGACGGATGTGGACAGAACCGTTCTGACACAAACCGAAGCTCAGGAAAAATATGATTTTGACAGCGGTGTCGGGCATGAATTGATCCGTTTGGCAGAAAACGGATTCTATGTGGCGTTCATCACCGGCAACAGCATGGAGCAGCTGACAAACCGGTTACTCAGATTCCTGATTGAGAAACTCTGCCATAATGGCAGACCGGATCTCATCGGGAACTTTCACTTTTTTTGCAACGCGGGCGGCGTCTATTTCCATTTAGATGAGCAAAACCCCAAGATTAAAAGGCTTGCCGAGCAACGCGAACAATACGGTCAGTCGGACTTCATTCGGGAAGTCATGAACGACCTGACGCAATCTTTTGAAGATGGTTCTTTACAAGTTCTTCCCGAGTTCATTGACGTCGGTTATCTGAAAAGAACCTGTATACCCGATGAAGATGCAATAATTATAAAACAGATCTTGAATGAACATGCTGATGCTTATTTTTCAGAGATTAATGAGAAAAGAGCGGAGCTTGGCGAAGTTTATGATTTATCGAAGTTGACGGCAGATAAGAAAAGCGATGGACCTCTTGTCAGACCGATTGTTGAAGGGCGCCCCATACGCTATATGGATAACAGCAACACGAACAACAGCACGAACGGCAACACAACCGACAACACAAACAGCAACATGAACGGCAATCTGCAAACAGGAACGGTACAGCTCACTTTGAAGCCCGTCTTAAGTTATAAACACGGCAGAGGTTACCAACTCGGAATGGAGAATACCGGCAGCGGCAATGATGAGAAAATAAATAATTTGTTTAAAAACGATTGCCGTACCTCCCTTGTAAAGAAAATTCAGGATGAACTTGACCGGAAAGGATTTGGGCGCTATGTTGCCCGCCCGGGCGGGAATACCAGCATTGATATCACTTTTGACAAACTCGACAAGGCTTATGCTTTGGAGTTCATTATTGACCGCCTGAATCTTCAGGGACAGGAACGGCTGGGGCAGCACGTCGGTTCAAACACGATTTATTTCGGCGATGAAGTTATCGCGGGCGGCGGCAACGATTTCCCCGTGACGCGTATTCCGGGGCTTCTGATTTTCGCCGTTAACCACGATGTTGAGAAAGTTCCCGCGGTGTCGAAAGTTTTAGTTCCGTCTCTGTCCATTCATGAAGTAAAAGCTACGGAAACGGTGTTGAGAAAATTGAACAGCATTGCCGAAAAGCAAAATTTCAGCAACTCCGCCCTTGACGCTTTCAAAGAAGAACTGTTCAAAACACGAATCATAGAAAAACTCAACAAAGCCGACCTGAAAGCGCAGAACTGGCAAACGCTGAACGCTTTTGTGTCCCTGATGTGCCGCGAAGACGAATCATCCAAAAGATGGTTGGAAATTCTGGTGGATGAATTGGATTCCATTATGATTCATTTAGGCGACAATTCCAAACAACCGGCTTACGGGACGAGCCATCCTCCCGATGACTGAGAAACGGCGAGAACAGGGGCTAAATAGCGAATATATTTGGATAGGAAGATTAATTCTGACCCCTGAATTCCTATCAAAAATATTAATTCTGACCCCTGAATTCCTATCAAAAATATTAATTTTAACCCCTGAATTCCTATCAAAAATATTAATTTTAACCCCTGAATTCCTATCAAAAATATTAATTTTAACCCCTGAATTCCTATCAAAAATATTAATTCTGACCCCAAAATTCCTATCAAAAATATTAATTTTAACCCCCAAATTCCTATCAAAAATATTAATTTTGACCCTCAAATTCCTATCAAAAATATTAATTTTAACTCTTACAAACTCGAATTTAAAATATTAATTTTTACCCCCGAATTTTAACGAAAATATTAATACCTTTAAAGACATAACAATGCTGCATCACGGAGAGTTCGTATGAGGCGCAAGATAGACGAAGAATTGATAAAATGGAAAGAGTCTGATAACCGGAAAAGTATGCTGATTTTCGGCGCCAGACAAGTCGGAAAGACTTATTCCGTTATGAAATTCTCAAAGAATTACGATCATTTTCTTAACATCAACTTCGAAACAAATCCTGAAGCGGGAGAACTGTTTGAAGGAGATATATCCACTGATGCCCTCGTTGAGAAACTGAGGATGATGTACCCGAAAGTGAAGATAAGACCGGAAGAAACGCTGATATTCTTTGACGAAGTTCAATTTTGCCCGCGCGCTTTCACTTCTCTGAAACCCTTCACGAATGACGGGAGATACCATGTTATTGCTTCCGGCTCAAACTTAGGGACGAAATACAGGAAGGAGACATCTTATCCGGTGGGGTATGTCGACATTGTAACGTTGTATTCCATGGACTTTGAAGAATATCTTTGGGCGGCAGGCCTTGATGAGAAACACATTGAGTATGTGAAAAAGTGCATCAGGGAGACAGAGCAGATAGATGAGTTCATCCTGGAAATATTCAATGAAAGGTTTCGCGAATACATGGTTGCCGGCGGTATGCCCGAAGTCGTGAAAGGGTTCGTTGAAGACCGCAGCTTTTACAAAGCCAGAAAGAAGCAGGAAGTGATCAATCGGATGTATTTGGAAGATATCGGGAAATATGCCGAGAGGGGAGATAAGTCACGGGCAGCCAATTGTTTTCGGTCTGTTCCGAATCAGCTTGCAAAAGATAATAAGAAGTTTATGTATGCCGAGATTGACAAGACGACCAATGCCAACAGCAGAATTTATGGGGCGGCCGTGAGGTGGCTGACAGACTCATACCATGTGAATCAGTGCTTCAATCTTCAAAATCCTCATATTCCCTTTGAATGGAATGCCGAATCCTCATCCTTTAAGCTGTTCTTTCATGACACGGGGCTGCTGATGAGCATGATGGCGCCCCAAGTCGCATGGTCGATACTGAATGCGGACACATATGCCAACAAAGGCGGCGTGGCCGAAAACGCTGTTTGTGAGGCATTGGTGAAAAACGGCATCATGCCCTTCTATTTCGCGACAAAAAGACTGGAAACGGATTTCATCATACCGATGGATCGGGATACTGCCGTGATTGAAGTTAAGTCAGGAAACAACAAGATGGCTAAAGCAATGCACAGCGTCATGTCCCCGATGTACGGCGTAAAGAGAGGAATATGCTTTGAAAATACAAATATCTACATTGACAGCAACGGAATCGAACATTATCCCCTGTTCACCGCTTCGTTTATTCATTCTTTGGAAAGGTATGGGTGGGATAATATCGGCGGAAACGGGAATGAGCCGCGTCAAAGGAGTGAGGGAAGAGAGAGTGAGGAAAAAAAGGAGTGAAGGAAAAAAAGGAGTGAAAGAAAAAAGGAGTGAAAGAAAAAAGGAGTGAAAGAAAAAAGGAGTGAAAGAAAAAAGGAGTGAAAGAAAAAAGGAGTGAAAGAAAAAAGGAGGAAGGGAAGAGATAAATCCGTTTACTCGTCATCATTTACTCTTCATTATTTACTCTTCGTTATTTACTCTTCACCGTTTACTCTTCACCGTTTACTCTTCATCATTTACTCTTCGTCATCATCATCCTCATCATATTCCGTCACCGCTCTCCCATCCTCATCAAACTTCAAACCCGGTCCCGGTAAAAATTTCCCGCGCCCTTTTTTTGCGATAATCTGCGCCCCGTCCCAAACGACCTCACCGCGCGACAGCGTCATTGTCGGGAAAATACCATCCATTCCTTCGTATGGCGTCCAGTCGCATGCGGTATGCAGATTTTTAGATTTAATCGGCACGACATTTTTCGGGTCAAAAAACAGGAGGTCGGCGTCATATCCGTTTTGCATGTATCCTTTGCCGTGCCGCTCCAAACCGAAAATGCGGGCAGGGTTTTGACTCGTGACTTGAATCACGCGCTCAAGCGTGAACAGGTTTTTGCGAACGGCCGCCAACATCAAGGGCATCAGCGTTTCAACGCCGGGGACGCCGGAAGGCGCAAGACGCATCGGCGCCTCTTTCTCGTGCATCATATGCGGCGCGTGGTCAGACGCGACTGCGTTGACGGCGCCGGAATTCAGAGCCGAAATCATGAAAGTCGCGTCTTCGGGGGAACGAAGCGGCGGATTCATTTTACCGAGCGTCCCTAAACGGCTGTAATCTTTTGTTGATAAAAACAGATGATGCGGCGTCACTTCGCATGTGATGTGACCGCCGGTGGCGGCGGCGGCAGAGGCGGCAGCACCTGCGGCGTGGGTCGCAGCGGTAGCACTTGCGGCGTGGGCAGCACTGGCAGCGTGGGCAGCACCGGCAGCGTGGGCAGCACCGGCAGCGCCGGCAGGCGAAGATGAGGTTTGGCGCGCCGCCGTGATTCGATGAACGGCTTCAGGTGTGCTGATATGGCAAAAATGCAATTTCGCGGGAACGGCGGCCTCGCGGTTGATTCGAAGGCAATCCGAAACGGCGATCTCTTCGCATTCGTTTGGCCTGATTCTGGAATGGAGGTCGGGGGATGTGTCGTTTTTGAGTAGGTCTTCGTTTAAGAGACGAAGCGCGTCATCTTCGGCGTGTATGCATGCTAATGCGTCTAAGCGCCCGATTTGAGACAGCGCGTCGCCGAGCGTTTTTTTACTGATGTTTAGACCGCCCGTTGATTCCGCCATGAATATTTCGCCGAAAACGCTGACGCCGAGGCGCCAAAGTTCGGACAGTTTATCGGAATTGTCAGTGACGCCGCCGTTGATCCCGAAATCGATGACCGATTTTTTTCGGGCGCGTTTCAGTTTCAGGGAAAAGCCGGTTTTATCGGCGACAGGAGGAATGGTGTTTGGGTGTTCCAAAACGGTTGTCACGCCGCCGGCGGCAGCGGAGCAGGAGCCCGTGTACCAATTTTCTTTATGCGTCAAGCCCGGCTCACGGAAATGGACGTGGCCGTCGATGGCGGCGGGAATGGCGACAGCGTTTTGCGCGTCAATGATTTCATCGTAGCCGGAAATGCGAAACTCCTTGGAAATTCCGGTGATTTTTCCGTTCTCAATTAAAATTTCAGAAGGAACCAAGCGCCCTTCGGAAAGAACGCGCGTATTTTTGATTAAAACGTCAGGCATAACTCATCATATGATTTGCAAAATAAATAAATGTCACCACGCTCAAAAAGGAAAAAAATGAAAAACGAAAAATATGAGGAGAAGAGCAAAAAAAAGAGAAGAAGAGCAAAAAAAGAGAAGAAGAGCAAAAAAAGAGAAGAAGAGCAAAAAAAGAGAAGAAGAGCAAAAAAACATAAGCCGAACAGATAAAAAAAAACAAAAACATATAGCCGAGCAGATAAAAAACAAACAAAAAACATAAGCCGAGCAGATAAAAAACAAACAAAAAACATAAGCCGAGCAGATAAAAAACAAACAAAAAACATAAACCGAGCAGCTAAAAAAACAAAAAACATACAACCACCTCCATTTTTGGATTTGGGCGATGCGAAGCAGCGCACAAATACGAAAATGGAGATTACTGCAAAAAATAAAGAGAAATAATATACGGCATTTTGTTTAGTTTCTTTTCATTTCGTTTTGTTTCTTTTTATCTGATCGTTTTAATTTGCTTGATAGCTTTTTATTGATTTTTTATTTTTCATTTTATTTTTGGCAGAAATCTCCATTTTCGGATTTGTGCTCTGCTTCGCATCGCCCAACTCCGAAAATGGAGGTGGTTATATGTTTTTTGCTTGTTTTAATCCGGAAGAATATCTAAAAAATCAAAAAAAAAGAGAATCAAAAATCCGATAAAGATCTTTGAGGTTTCTTTTTTCCGCCGGCTCCATGACTTGATTCGGGTGGTTTGGGCGGCTTCTTTGTGACATCGGCGGCCTCTTGAATATCGGCAGTCTCTTGAATGTCGGCTTCTTCTTTTTTATCCGTCGCGGGCGTTACGTCGGGTGTGGGCGCGGGCGTTACGTCGGGCGTGAGCGAGGGCGTTATGTCGGGCGTGGGCGTTACGTCGGGTGTGGGCGCGGGTGTTACGTCGGGCGTGGGCGCGGGCGTGGGCGCGGGCGTTACGTCGGACGTGGGCGCGAGCGCGGGCGGCTTTCCCTTGTCATTAGAATTGTCCTGTTCAACTCCCATATCCTCAAATTCCTCAGAGGAAAAGGAAAACGGCTCATCGGCGCCGGCGGGGCCGTTGCCGGCCGTCTCTTCTTTGTAAACAGGCGCCTTGGAAGGACCCGTGTCTTCAAATCCGCCGCCATATGAAACGGCCGCCTGATTTTTGAGAGACAGAACTGCCCCCTTGCCGCCCTTGTCGATATTGCCGGCTTTGTCGGTATTGCCTCCATTGCCGGTATTGCCTGCCATGTTGCCATTGCCTGCCATGCCGCCCTTATCTGCCTTTGGCACCACCTCAGCATCGCCGAAATCGAATAATCCTTTTTGCTGATACTTATCCAAAGAACCGCCGTCGATGTTAAAGACTTCCAAAATGCGCTCAACGGGGGGGAGGATTTGTTTCATGATGTAGTATTCGGTGTCGATCGGGATGTTGTGTTTTAAGACGTGGTCGGGGTCTTCGGCGCGCTCGACGAAGAGGCCTTTGCCGGAGATGATGACGAACGGGACGCGGGTGCCGATGGGGGTTGAGATGCCGGTGCGCTGTTTTATTTTTTCGACAACGGTCAGGTGCGGTTGTTTGTTTTTATAGTTGTCTGTTTTTTTGGAATAATTTTTGGTCAGAATCAGTTTGTTGATAAATTCGGGATTTCCTTTCAGATTCAGAGAGCGGAGGCTGCCTGTGACGGAGCGGACGTGCTTGACGGCCTCTTCGACGTCACCCTCCATTAACACGAGTTCCAAAACGCGAGTGAGCGTTTCCGATGTCAGTTCACACCAGTCGCGGCGAACGGTTTCCATGCCTTTGACTTTGATTTTGTTCGTCCAGCCTGTGCCGCTGCGTTCAAACAGCCATTGCGCATATCGTTTTTTTGCGATCAAGACGGCGCGGCGGGCGACGGCCTCAAACTCCAATTCCATTGGCGGCGGGAGGGAGGCGGTGACGATTGAGGCGGCTTTGGAGCCGACAAGCGCGGCGTCATCGGGTGTGAATTCTTCAGGGCGGAATTCTTTTTCATCGGAATCGGGCGCGCAATGCATGAAAACGCTGTCGGTGTCGCCGTAGACGACGGACAGGCGGATGATTCTCACGGTTTTTGAAATGACGGCGCTGTCCAAGTCTGAAATGGTTCCGGTGTTGAAGTCGGATTCAACTGTCATGTTTTTGGATTTGAACTCGTCTTTGATTTCGGATTCAAGCCACGCTTTGTTTTCGTAAAGGTAGATTTTGCCGATGTCTTCTGTGATGATTTTTTCGGTGTTGAGGATGTTTTCGCGGCCGATGCTTGTGACAGAGCTTGCCATTTCCATGCTGTAGAGGCGGGCGCGGGCGTAGCCTGTGTAGCCGTAATAGCTGTTTAACAAGATTTTTAATGCCATTTGCGTTGCGTCAAGCGCCAATATCTCTTGCTCATCCGTTGTCTGTTTCATCTGTTTTTTCGTCAGCATGCGCCGATTGAGAAGGTCTTCTAAGATGGAGGGGACGATTCCTTTGACGACACTGTTTTTAACGAAAATGCCGCCGGTCGGCGTGACTTCGACATCGGACTCTTTCAAACCGAGCGCCGCTAATTCGTTCATGCTGCCGATAAGTGTTGTATAGCACAGGTTGTGCGCCATCATGATGGTCGGATAAAGTGACTTGTAGTCGAGGATGATAACGTTTTCGTGAAGCCCGCGAACGGGGTCGAGAACGGCGCCGCCCTTTAATTCATCTTCGCTGTCACGGTCTTCGTATGCTTCGCCGTCGGGCTTTATCGGCATGACGCGCTGATGGCGCCCGTATTCTTTCAGCATCACCTGCTCAACCATTGACGTTTGCCCGCCGTCTAAAACCTCTTGAATGACGGAATTGGTAATGCGTGACAGCGCGATGTATTTATCAAGCATCTTCAGTTGTAGCAGCAATCCGATTGCCAATTCCGAGTCGCGCCGTGAATAATTGATAAACCGCGCCAATTTCTCACCGGAATCATGCCAGTAAGCTTCCATCTCCATGACCGGCACATCCAGCTTTTCGCGCCCCAGCAACTCCTTTGCCGCATTGCGCAACGTATACTGCTTCAGGCTGAAATTGCGCCGAACCAGAGGCAGCGCGTCAGCGATAATGCGCCCCGTCACCTCTGTTTTAACCGTCAGCCCGAATTTGCGCGAATAAACCGAACTGCCGTCCCTTGTGATGACGGCGCGAATATTCGTCCCCCTCTTTTTCAAAGCGGCGACGCGTTCAAGAAGGTAAGGAATGTCGAAATCGGAAATATTGTAACCGGTAATGAAATCGGGGTCGTATTGGTTGATGACTTCAAATGTTTTTGTCAGGAGCTCTTTTTCATTTTCGAGCCAAATTGTCGCGTTTTCAGTGTCGGAAGAATCGACAACACCCGCATTGGCAGCACCTGCATTGGCGGCACCGACATTGGCGGCACCTGCATTGGCGGCACCTGCATTGGCGGCACCGACATTGGCGGCACCTGCATTGGCGGCACCTGCATTGGCGGCACATGCATTGGCGGCACCTGTATTGGCAACTGAAGCGTCAAACCCTTCCGGCTTTGGTTTGCCGACATAAACCACTGTCTTTTTGCCTTCCCATGCCGGCTCAAACGCGAAACTGACCAAAACAACCGGCGATTTGTCGGGCGACGGCATGTTGCCGCGGTCGGGCAAACACTCAATGTCAAAAGAGAGGTAGCGCATTGAAGCATTGGAAATCCGTTCTGCCGGCTTTACTTCTTTGGCGCAGATGATAATGTCTGCCTTTATCGCCATTTCCGACAGGAGACGTTCCTTTACATTATCCTTAACGAGAGCAGGATTTTCGACTGCTTCCACCCACTGAAACCCGCCAATATCCATGTCAACCAAAAAGCGATTCCTGAAAAGAATGTCGCTTTCATACAGATGAACAACGCCCGGCAGCCTTGCCACGTCATCGCGAATTTCGGGAACGTTTTTGGGCGCCTTGACAATTATTTTAAGATAATCAGTCATTGTCGTCTGATACCCTGACGGCGCATATCTTGAAACAGTATCGACGCGAACAATTTGCGGGAATGTGTCAAGCAGCTGTTTTGTCGTCCCTGCGGGGTCAGTGCTTTTCGCGTAAAAGAACGGCTCAAAGCCCGGCACAAGACAGCATACGCTTTTACCGTCATCGCTCCTCCCAAAAAGCCGAATCACCGGTTCGTCTTCGCCGATGAGTTTGTAGTCCGCATCAAGAATTTGAAAAATCATATCGGATATAGACTTGTTTAATTTGATATATCCTTTTTGGATTGAAAAAAAAGAGACGTAAACGCACACAATGATAATACAGCCACAAAGTATGGCGTTTTCATTTTTACGTTCAGTGAGAGAAGTGAGAGCAGTGAGAGCAGTGAGAGCAGTGAGAGGTGGATATCAATAAAAAACCAATTAAACCCCAATAAAGAACCAACAAAAAACATAAAGCCGAGCAGATAAAAACAAACAAAGGACATAAAACCGAGCAGATGAAAACAAACAAAAAACATAAAGCAGAGCAGATAAAAACAAACAAAAAATACATAACCACCTCCTTTTTCGGAGTTGGGCGATGCGAAGCAGAGCACAAATCCGAAAATGGAGATTTCTGCTAAAAATAAAATGAAAAAAACAAACAGTAATTTTTTTGAAAAAAGCAAAATGGAAAGAAACAAAACAAGAAAAAAGCAAGATGGAAAGAAACAAAACAAGAAAAAAGCAAGATGGAAAGAAACAAAACAAGAAAAAAGCAAGATGGAAAGAAACAAAACAAGAAAAAAGCAAGATGGAAAGAAACAAAACAAGAAAAAAAACAAGAAATAAATGTCGTATATTTTTTCTCTTTATTTTTTTGCAGTAATCTCCATTTTCGTATTTGTGCGCTGCTTCGCATCGCCCAAATCCAAAAATGGAGGTGGTTGTATATTTTTTGCAGAAAAAAACAAGAGAAAAACCAAGATAAAAACAAAGAGAAAAACAAGAAAAGAGAAAATGAAAAGCGAGGTTTTATCGGTAGTCGGGTCTATGACCTGACTACCGATTACGATGCCCGGAGCGTGACTCGAACACGCGACCTCCAGATGTCTCAGGAATTTTGAAATCCCAGAAGACGCCTTCATTTTTTTCCCTATGAGTCTGGCGCCCCAACCGACTAGGCTATCCGGGCAGTCGGATGCAGTAGAATAGACATTGTGGTATTAAAAAGTATTGATTGAAAAGAGAAGAGAATCACGCCTTTTCGATACCCAAAGAAAAACCGACCCGCTATTGAAAGACACAACACAGCAGAAGCAGCAAAAACAATAAAAAAAGCAATAAAAAACAATAAATGCTGTATAATTTCTCTTTATTTTTAGCAGAAAGCTCCATTTTCGTATTTGTGCGCTGCTTCGCATCGCCCAAATCCGAAAATGGAGGTGGTTGTATGTTTTTTGTTTGTTTTTTATCTGAACGGTTAATTGAAAAATTAAGAAAAAAAATTGAACTGTTTTGACGGCTTCACAAAAAGCCGGCCGGCTTGAGCCGGCCGCTCTGACCGGCTTAAAGATTAGAAAAGGACTTAGATTTTTGAGCCGGCATTAAAGATTGGAAGCTTGCGCGAGCATTTGAATGACCGAATAATTGACTTGACCGTTTACGACGACCAAATAACTGTTTTCATATTCGTCGCCCGACCAGTTTGACCAAACCAAGATGTATCGCCCTTCCTGAGGCGTGTCCATAACGGTTGTTTCAAGCAAAACGGCGTCATGGCCGTTGATGGTGACTGTTGTAACCTTGCTGTCGTTGCCGTATTTGTCTTGGTGAGACGCAATCATGACCTGAATCTGTTTGTCTGCCGTGTTTGGCGGAACGCACCTGTAAACGCTGAGATAAACGTTTGAATTGTCATAAGTCAGCATATTTCTGTAACCGTTCAGCGCGTCTTGGATGCCGATACCCTGCCCGTGAGAAAGAACGGTTCGCGTCGCGATATGCGTAAATCCTTCAGGAAGCGGGTTGACTGCCACAACGGTGGAAGTGAACGACGTAATAATGTCAGCGCCTGACGAAGGCCCGGCAGGTTTCTCGGGTTCAGGTTCCGGCGGCAGCTCAACCGTATCGTTTGTTGAATTGTCAGCGTCCGCATCTTGACCGCCGTTCAAACAACCGGCGGCGCCGACAACGGCGGCAATAAGAATCAGAAGTAAAACGAAAATGATTTTTTTCATATATATCCCCAAGTCGAAGAATGAAGTTTATCTATAAAAGATATTTGAAAGGGTTTCCCGATACCGAAAGCAATATAAAAATCAAATAGAAAATAAATCAAAAATAAATCAATAGCAATCAAACGCAATCAAAAGAAAGCAAACGCAATCAAACGCAATAAACCCAATAAAAACCAATCAAAAAGAGCAGCAGTCACAAGGCTTCGCCGGTCTCAAAATCCCGACCGCGCCGCGCTCACACGCCTTGACGCATTCAAAACAATTCGGGCGGCAAAGCTCTTCATCCAAAAGGACGGGAGACGCATCAGCGAAATTCAAAAGGCTCTCGGGGCAGGAAGAGACACATACGCCGCATTGAACGCATTTCGCCACCGAAAAGACGGGAAACCAATGTTTAGCCATAACAGCTGATTAAACGGATAACCTGAATAAAAAGAAAACGGAAGGAAACGAAACAGAAGGAAACAAAACGGAAAAACAGAAGATTTCGTTTTTAGAAGGCAGTTATTTCACTGCCTCTTATTCAACAACCCATCGCCCGTTTTTCCTCGCCCCTTTGCGTCTCAAAAGCCCTGCGTTCTTTGCCGTTTTGATCTCACGGGAAATCGTACTTTCCGATTTGCCCGTCAAATCGGAAAGTCTTGGAATCGTGACATCGGGATCTTCTTTCATGATTGTGAGCGTAATGATTATCTCGTCATTTTTCCGGCTTCGCTTATCACCTTTCCGATTTATCTTGTCATTTTTCTGACATTTCCCACCGTTTTCACGATTTATCTTGTCATTTTTCGATCCGGCAATCTCACCATTCATCTTACCGTTCGTTTCACCATATACCCGATCATCGTTTTTCTCATACACCCTGTCATTTCCGCCGGAATTTGTCTCACCCTCCAAAATGAAACCCTTCTCAAACGGAAATGTCACAACCGTAAAACTCGGCGTCAGCTCAAAAATCGACCGATCATAAACTTTCAAAATCTTGCTCATTCCTGACCCGATTTGCTCAACCAACTCTATATCTCTAAAAACACGCATCAACTCACGATTGCGCGGCATTGAACGGCACTTGAAAAAGTCCTCTTCGGTCAACCCTTCAACCAATCCACCGCACGACGTAACAACGATTCTGTCAGAAAAAATCTCAACGAGCGGATTCCCCATTGTATAATCATTATGAACCACTGCGTTTATCACCGCTTCGCGCAAAGCGATGGAGTTCACGCGCTCTTTTTCAAGACGCCTGATCGATGTGATTTTGGCATACGTCCTGTTCTCAGAATCAAGCCGATCAAGAATACCCTTTGTCGCTGTCACCAGACAGCGATTCCCATACTCGCGCAATTCACTCAAATCGACCTTATCTGTTCCCGCGTACACCGCAACCTGTACCGACATCCCGTTTGTGTCCGCCAGCAGATAAGCGGCATAGTTGAATCCGCCATCACTTTTCTTTAAATCAAGACTTTCGATAAATTGTTCCGTTGCCTCGAAATTCTTTTCATCATAATGAATGCGAAGCTGTTTAAACGTTAAATTCCGAGACGGCGAGTCCATTGCTTGAAGCGAAGCCCTTCGCCGTTTATTAATCAATTCATCTATCATTGACTCGCTCATCGGCTGTGACGAACTCCCGACCCGAATAAAACACCCTTGTTCCGTCATCCCGTATTTGCGAATATAATACGGCCGCTGCTGACCACATGACACAATAACCCGAATAACATCCCGGCCGCCCCTTTGCTCTAAAACGACATCAAACAACCCAAGGGTCTGCGGTTTAATATTATTGCGTATTCGGTCAATAACTTTAAGCTGCACCGAATCAGCATCCGTTACCCCAAAAACCTCCCCGCTGTCATCCACCCCAATAACAATTTCACCGCCGCCGGCGTAATTCAAAAAAGAAACCACCGATCGCTCAAAGCGGTCGTTCAGCTCACGTTTAAACTCGACACGATTATTTTCCATCATTTCCGGGTCCCCTACTGTTCATGAATTTAATTGATTTTACGTCATTTGTTATATAGTTATAAACCTTGTCATTTTTTCGATTATCTTGTCATTTTTTTGGCATCCCCAACCATCTCCCCAACTTATCTTGTCATTTTTCAGACATCCCCAACCATTTCCCCAACCATTTCCCCAACATATCTTGTCATTTTTTCGGCACCCACAACCATTTACCTAACTTATCTTGTCATTTTTTCGGCACCCACTACAATGTCCCAACCAATCCAATCATTTTTTGATATCTGTTGCCTCTCCCAACTTATCTTGTCATTTTCCCGGCACACCCACAATTTCCCCCAACTTATCTTGTCATTTTCCCGGCAAACCCACAATTCCCCTCAATTTATCTTATCATACCCTCAATTTATCTTATCATACCCTCAATTTATCTTGCCATAGCCTCAATTTATCCCGTCATATTCCCAATTTATCTTGTCATTTTTCCGACCACGTCTTATCACTATTCCAACACCATTCGCCATCCCCCAACAAATATTCCCTCATTTCCAACACTTTATCTTATCATTCCCAACACTTTATCTTATCATTCCCAACACTTTATCTTCTCATTTCCAACACTTTATCTTCTCATTTCCAACACTTTATCTTGTCAATTTATTAACACCAATTGACAAGATAAACCTTTCTATTCACAATAGAAACCACAAAATCAAAACGACACCCTCTGAGAAACCCAACATACCCCCAACCAAAAAAACCAAGCCATCCGCTCTACCAAAAAAACCAAAAAAAAAAGGTTGAAGGGGTCTACCCCTTCAACCCAAGAGAACAATTCCTTTCAGAACCGCCCTCCCAATCAAATTCAAATTCAAAATTAAATATTAGAAGCTGTCGCGATCGCTTCAATCAAATTCCGGGCCGCAGGCCCGTTCACGACAACCAAAATGTGCTCATTGTTCCACGCGAGCTCATATCTTTCGCCCCCGCTTGACCCCTGAGTAGTCGATGTCAACAACGTCGCGTCATGCCCGTTAATTTTCATCTGTGTCACATTGTAGGTGCCCGGATATCTGTCAATGTGCGCGTCAATCATGCTCAACACATAGCCCAACGCAGCTTCTTCACTTTCACACTCAAAAGCGTAAAGATAAACAGTGCTTGTCGGGGAGTTGTTGTACATGTACGTCGCTGAAAATCCTTCCACCGGGTCAGTCAATCCGCCAATTCCCTCGTCGTTCGCCGTCACTTCTTTAACCGCCAAAAGTTCAAAATTCACCGGAACCGGTTCGATTTGAACAATATTGCTGTCAAATTCCGGCGGCGGTGATGGTATAACAGGCGGCGTGTTGTTTGTCGTGTTGTTCGTCGCGTTGCCACCGCCGTCGAGACATCCTGAGACGCCCACTAAAACGGCAATGGTTGCGATTAACAACACAAATATAATGCTTTTCTTCATAGGATCACTTCTTATGATTGTATATTTCTACGTATTATGATTTGTAATTTGTATTTTCAAATTTCAAAATCCATTTTTCAAATTTCAAAATCTATTTTTCAAATTTCAAAATCCATTTTTCAAATTTCAAAATCCATTTTTCAAATTTCATTTATCAAATTAAATTATCCCAATTACCTCAGCACGATCGAAACATAGAATATAGCTTCGATCCGCATTCCTTTAAGGAAAAATTCCCTAAACAAATACCGGAACTCCAAAACCCTGAAGATTCCGACACATTAGAATTGTTCAAATTGTTTGCATTGATTGACTTGGCATTGCAATCCTGACTCGTAAAATTTTCAGACACAGACCGATTTTCCACTGCCATCGCCGACGCGACAAGCAAAAAAACCAAGACTGCTCCAATTAACAGGCTCTTCTTACTCAATTCAATCACCCCTTTATCCTGATTCAAACAAGCGCAACATTCAGACACTCTACTTCTTTCGTTTTTTATTACAGTCGTTAAGTTTGAGAACGTGAAGAGTGCCTTCCGAAATGTAAATTAAACCGATACATTGCGCTCGATTACCACAAACACGGGAAACAGTTTATTAAGCTTTTCGGTCATTTAACGAAAAAATCGCTATCCGTTACACGTTTGGACGATAAAAGGGTCGATAATTGACGACATGAATATTAAATGAACGATAAGTGAACAAAAATAAACAAATAAACAGAAATAAACAAAAATAAACGAAGAATAAAGAACGAAAAGACTTGAAAAAACGAAATAAGCGATAAAGAGACTATGAACAAAAAAAACTTAAAAATGACACAATAAACCAAGAAAAACCAAAACAAAACAAGAGAAACCAAGATAAAACAAGAAATAAACCAAGAAAAGCCGATAACTTTCGTTAAGCTGATAAAACAAAAAAAAACAAGAAAGAGAAGGATTTCCGAAGAAACCCTTCCTTTTTATTGCGGGTTAATCGTTCAAATTACTATCTTACTTCTTCTTCATAACCAAGAAGTAGTATGCTGCGCCTGCGATGATGAGGAGCAACAAGACAGCGCCGAGGATGAACCACATGTTCTTAGCCCAGAAGGAGGGTTCCTTGTCAGGTTCAGAGGGTGTTGTGGGGGGTGTTGTCGGCGGGGGTGTTTCCGGGGTTTCCGGAGTTGTCGGGGGTGTTGTCGGGGGTGTTTCCGGGTCAACAGGGGGCTGTGTGACACCGGGGCCGCTGGGGCCGTCAGCTCCATCGATCTCGTATGAGACGTAGAAGTAGAATCTGTCGTTGCCAGCAATTGAGGTGTTGGCATCGGCGGTTCTCAGATACATGTTGTTGGCAATGAGTCTGTTTTCGTCACGGTTCATTGTGAATTCAGAGTCAAGAACGAAGTTCAAGGTATTGCCAGTCTTAGTGTCGTATTTGAGGAGACCGTATTTGTCGTCAGACTTAACTTCGGTTGCGTTTTGGTAGTCAATAAGCCAAATACCTTTGATTTCAACAAGGCTGTCCTGTGTTCCCTGGAAGACCTGAGCAACGCTAAGTTTCATAACCTCAGTGTTTCTTTCGTTGAGGACAGTGACTTCATATGACCAGTTGCTGGCGGCTGGAGTGGTGCTTGTATCGAGGATCTTGTCACTCAATTCTTTGCCGTTGTGGAAGAACTGGAGGTAAACTTTGCTACCGTTGACATCAATCTGGTTGACTTTGATCTCATAGCCTGAGCCGAGTTCGAGGCTGCTGCCTGTTCTCAATGTGTACTTGGTGTCATCATCGAAAACGAGTTTGGCCATCTTTTCAGATCTTATTGAGGTACCGTTTTGAAGCGGAACGAATTTTTCACCAAAGAGACCCATGACGTAATACTTTGTTGTCCAGCCATCGAATGCAAAGTCAATCTGTCCGGGTGTTGTGGTGTAATTTAAACCTGATGGAGATTTTTTAACTAAGCCGTTAGTGTCAACTGTCAATGTCATATTTTCTGTAGAGAGACCGGAGTCAATGTCATAGAAGAAGGCTGCGAAGTTGGTGAAGTTGTAAATCTGAGTGGTACCGGCAATGTAACCATTTGTATTGACTAAATTGGGAACAACGACACTGCGAACCTCGTAGGTTCCGGGTTCGGTGTAGGTCTTAACGAAGTAGAACTTGTCTTTGCAAGTAGTGGCGTGTGTACCGTCATCGAAGTACTTTTCGGTCAGGAGGTTGATGCCTCTTCCGAGGTCAACAGACAAATCTGCAGACAGAGCAACATCCTTGGCTTTATATACCAAACTTGTACTGCCGATAGCATCTGCCTCGAATTTTCCGTAGTCTACATCACTCTTTACTTCGAATGCGTTCTGGTAGTCAGCAAGCCAAAGGCCTTTGATTTGGACAAGGCTGGTTTCAGTTCCCTGGAAAACCTGAGAAACGCCAACTCTCATAACAAGAGAGTTTCTTTCGTTGAGGAGATTGACATCGAACTCCCAGCTGTCGCCAGAAGTGAGAATCTTGTCACCCAGTTCTCTGCCGTTGTAGAAGAACTGAAGGTAAACTTTGTCACCATTGACATCGATCTGATTAACATAGAGGGAGTAACCTGAGCCGAGTTCAAGGGAAGCTCCTGTTCTCATTGTGTACGTGGAGTCACTGTCAATAACGAGCTTTGCAATCTTATTTGCTGATCCGTTGAGTGCAACATAGGGCTCTGCGAAGAAGCCGAGGACCCAGTAAGATGTAATGGTGCTGGGGGCAGCGTTCCAGGCCGCAAAGTCGAAAGCTTGAGTTTGGCGTGTGGTGGTGTAAGTAATGTCAACTGCTGTTTTAGTAGTGTTTTGAGCAACAAGGAGTGTTTCGCTTTTTACACCTGTGTTAAGGTTATAGTAGAAGCCAGCCCACTCTTCCGGTGTAATTGTCACACCAGTACCGAGGGTGTCAAAGTGCAAAATTGTGCTTCTGATCTCGACTTTGTCAGCCGCTGCTGCGGTGCCGACGAAGGCCAGAAGAACAATTAATGCAACGATTAAGTGTTTCATTTTCATAATTATTTCCTCCATATTTGAAATGGTAAGCAGGGGCTTTGTTATTCGGAAATTGAACGAAATTCAACAAATTGTCGAAGTATGTTCGAAAATCACGGAATTTCAAGATATTTTCCGAATTTCGGTGATCGTTACGAATACCCGAGCTTATACAGAGCGTAAAACTGCAAGACGGTATATTAAGCTTTTTCGGTCATATAAATAGAAAAGAGGGAAGATTTTCACTTTAAAACGATGAAAAGGTCGATAATCGACGACATGGATTTTAAAGCGCGGGGATGAGATTAAGGGGGTGAGCATTGTTGATCGATTGGGGTTTTAGGATGGAAATGGGTGTTTAAGAGCGAGAATGATGAGTTTTGATGAGTTTTTGTGATAGGGCGAAATTTTATTTTAATGTTTGTCGTAAAATGATTGTTTTGTTTGTTTTGTTATTGTCTGATTATAGTCTTATTACCGTCTTATTATTACCTTATATTGCCTTGTATTGTCTTAGTATAGTCTAATATATCATCTTGTTTTTGCATGATATATTGCCTGATATATTGCCTAATAATACTGTCTGATTTCTACCTGTTTCCAGCCGATTCCATCTGTTTTTATTTAATTTTTTCCGGTTTCCGCCTCAAACCTTCGGCATCGACGGCGGCTTTTGCTTGTGCTTGGCGGCTGCCATGAGGCGAAGGACCGATTCGTATTGCTTGTCGGTTATTTCAAGATCTTGTAACAGATTTTTCAAACCCTTAGATTTAACAGTGGTACCACGGGTTTCAAAAAACCGAAGCAGCGGATCCAATTGGTCAAAGCGGATGCCCATATCCTCCTCATCAGACTGGCCGTCCCAAAAGCCGGCGGATGGGGTTTTTCTGATGATTGAGTCAGGGAGGGAGAGGTGGCGCGCGAGGAGGCGGACCTCTGTTTTGTAAAGATGCGCAATCGGGTCGATGTCAACGCCGCCATCACCGTATTTCGTGAAGTAGCCGGTCAGGTGTTCGGTTTTGTTTTTCGTGCCGATGACAAGGAGGTTCTTTTTGTTGGCGTAATAATAGAGTAAAGACATATGGAGACGAGCTTTTAAGTTGCCGGAAGTCTTGGGTGTTTCGCCGAACTCCCAAAAGAGAGAGTTGACTTTGAAGTCGCTTAAGGGCGCGGAGCGGACGGCGAAAGACGATTTTGCGGCAGAGAAGAGGAGAGATAAGTTGATTCTTTGAAGGGGGAGGTCGAGACGGTCTGTGAGGGCGAGAGCGTCCTCAAGGTCGGTGGAGGCGAATTCCGTGTTGTCTGCGTTTTTTGTGCTTTTTGTGTTATTAGTGTTATTTATGTTATTTGTGTTTTTTGTGCTTTCCGTGTTTGATTCAAGGCCTTCGTCGTAAAAGAAAATGGGATAGACGTTTCTCGCGCCCGCGGCTTTCACCGACAAAGCGGCGACCACTGCCGAATCAAGGCCGCCGCTGAGGCCAAGAACAATGCCTGATGTTCCCGATTTTTTAACAGATTTGCGAATGAATTTAATGATCTTCTTTTCCGCTTTGGCAGGGTTGAAATCTTCAAAAGAGGGAGGAGCGGGGGCTAAAGGGTCAGAATATGAAGAGTCGGAAAACGAAGGAACAGACGGATTCATAGAGTTAATTTAACGGGGATTAGCTTTATAGTTTACTGCCGTCAAAATAATTTATTCAGGAAAAATTATTCATTCGGAAACGAAAGATTTTCAGAAAAAATAAGAAAGAAAAAGAACGAAGAAGAAAGAAGAAGAAAGAAGAAGAAAGAAGAAGAAAGAAGAAGAAAGAAGAAAGAAGAAGAAAGAAGAAGAAAGAAGAAGAAGAAGAAAGAATTAAATCATATCAAGAGAATTAAATCATATCAGGAAGAATTAAATTATTTTAAATCAAAATCAGTCGGTTAAAATTCTATAAAGCGTCTAAAAAAGAGAGACTCATGACAATGAAAAGGAACATGATTATCGAAACGGAAGAAACGGGTAATGAAAATATTTCGCAGCCGAAATCGGGACAGAGAAAACTAATCGCGGATGACCCGGTGCCTGAAAAGAAAGCCGAGAGGGCCGCGGCGCGGCCTGTCAAGCAAGATGAACTTCAAATGGAAGTTGAAAAGGTTTACCCGAGCGACGATTACGGCAAAGGCATCATTCAGCTGACACCTGAAATCATGGGAATCATCGGAACCGCCGTCGGTGAAATCATCGAAATCGAAGGCGAACGAAAAACCGTTGCGCGCGTATGGAAAGCGAATATTTTGGACGGACTGACGGAAGAGACGGTACGCATCGACACATTCATTCGCTACAACGCAAAAGTCACCGTCGGCGACAAAGTGACGCTTCGTAAAACAAAAGCGGTTCCCGCGAAAAAAATAACCGTCGCCCCGCTTGAAGAAGAAAAACTCGTACTGACCGGCGAGATTGAAGACCGCATCCGCTACAACTTAAGAGAACGCTGCTTGGTGAAAGAAGACATCGTTCCTGTCAGAAAAGACCTGCTGGGATTAAACGACGTGTCCCAGCCCGAAATGAAAAAGCAAACAGTCGAATTCATCGTAACCCAAGTCACCCCCTCCAAATCACCGGTGACAATCACCGACGAAACCCTGATATCGTTTGAAAAAAGCGCCGGCGGATTTCGTAAAAAGCACATCTCCTACGAAGACATCGGCGGTCTCGGCGATAAACTGACAGAAATTCGCGAAACCGTTGAAATGCCGATGAAACAGCCGCGCCTGTTCAAAAAACTCAAAATCAGCCCGCCCAAAGGACTAATCCTGCACGGCATCCCGGGAACCGGAAAAACAATCATTGCTCGCGCCGTCGCTGATGAAATCGGCGCCAACTTCTACTACGTCGCAGGCCCCGAAATCATGAAAAGCGGTTACGGCCAAAGCGAAGAAAAAATAAGAGAACTGTTCGCCGAGGCCGCGAAAAACGCGCCGGCAATCATATTTATCGACGAAATCGATTCCATCGCCCCCAAAAGAGAACAATCGGGCGAAGTGGAAAGACGAATCGTGTCCCAACTCTTAGCGGTTATGGACGGCATGATGGACACATCACAGGTCTTCGTCATTGCGACAACCAACCGACTGCACTCCATAGACCCCGCTCTGCGCCGCCCCGGCCGTTTCGACCGCGAAATCGAAATAAGCGCGCCTGACGCCGCCGGCAGAGAAGAGATCATACAAATCCATACCCGCGCCATGCCGCTTGAAGGTTACCCGAAAATCAAAAAAATCGAATCCGCCCTCAGAAAAGCAAAAGAAACCGTCAAGCGCAACGCCGAGTCGGGCAACAAAGACACGGAAAACGAGGATAAAGCCGCCATCGCCGACCTGACAAAAAAATTGGCGGCCGCGAAAGACCAGTATGAAGCAAACGCCAAAAAACTCTTCAAAGAAACAGCCGCCCAAACGCAGGGCTATGTCGGCGCCGACTTAGCCGCCCTCTGCCGCGAAGCCGCGTTAAACGCCGTTCGAAGAATCGCGCCGACGGTTGACCTTGATGAAAACTTAAGCGACGAAGTGCTGAATGCACTCGTTGTTGCCAACAAAGACTTTGAGCGCGCGCTCAAAAACAGCGAACCGTCAGCGCTTCGCGAAATATACGTCGAAATCCCCGAAGTGAGCTGGAAAGACATCGGCGGCTTGGAAAACGTCAAACAACAAATCATCGAAACCGTCGAGTGGCCCTTAAAACACCCCGAAAAATTCATCCAATTCGGAATAGACCCCCCGACAGGCATCCTCCTGTACGGCCCTCCCGGAACCGGAAAAACAATGCTCGCGCAGGCCGTTGCCCACGAATCCGAGGCAAGCTTCATCAGCGTCAAAAGCACGGAACTCCTGTTAAAATGGGTCGGCGAATCCGAAAAAGCAATGAAAGAAATATTCAGAAAAGCGAAACAAGCGTCACCGACAATCATCTTCTTCGACGAAATCGACGCATTCGCGACCACCCGCGAAAGCGGATCCGTCGGCACGCGCTCGGTCGCCGAAAGCACGCTCAACCAAATGCTTGTTGAAATGGACGGCATCGAACGATTAAAAGACGTCTTCATCATTGCCGCCACAAACAGACCGGACACCTTAGACCCCGCCCTCATCCGCCCCGGCAGATTGGACCGTCTCGTCTATGTCGGCGCCCCCGACCTCCCCGGCAGAAAAGCCGTCTTTGAGATATACTTGAAAAAGACACCCCTCGCCGCCGATGTCAACATCGATGAACTGGCGGAAAAGACAGAGCGGTACACCGGCGCCGATATCGAAGCCGTTTGCCGCGAAGCCGTCATGACCGCGCTGCGCGAAAACATGGACACGAAAGAAATCACGCGCGCCGACTTTGAAAAAGCGTTTGGCGCCGTCAAGCCGTCTGTTGACGAAAACTTGAATAAGACGTATGAAAAGATGGCGGATTACATCAAAAATAAGGATCTGCCTGATGACGATTACTTCATGGCGTACAGATAATAACAATAACAGAAGAACAATAACAGAAGAACAATAACAGAATTGAAATTCTCTCATTCACGATATAACGAAGACCGAGATTGCGGCAGCCGTAGGCTGCTCGCAATCTACGGTCACAAGGGAATTGAGATGATTTTAAAAAAATTAAAAAAGAATTAAGGGACAGTAAAAAGAGCTGCGGCGCGCAAATACCGCGATGATGAAAATCAATCGCTTTCGCGCCAGCGCTTATAAACATTGTTTTCAATACCCGCCAAATCCAGCGCCCGCCCCGCCATCGTGTTGAACAGGTCGTCAATTGTTTCCGGCCTGTTGTAAAAGCCGGGGGCGGCGGGAAGAATCACGGCCCCCGCTCTTTTTGCCGTTACCATGTTTTCCAAGTGAATCAAACTGAGGGGCGTTTCGCGTACCATCAGAATCAATTTTCGTTCTTCTTTCAGGCAGACATCCGCCGCGCGAACCAGTAAATTATCGCCAATGCCGCTCGCGATTTGACCAAGGGTTTTCATGCTGCACGGCGCAATAATCATGCCCGCCGTTTTATAAGAGCCGCTCGCAATCGGCGCGAAAAAGTCGGTTTCGTCATAAACAACATTCGCCAATTTTTTAATGGCGTCGGGGTCGTTGTCGGTTTCCGTCAAAATAATTTCTTGTGCCGCTTTTGTCATAATCAAATGCGTATGAATGGCGGTTTTGCTGAGAATCTCAAGCAGCCTGATGCCGTAACCGACGCCTGATGCACCGCTGATTCCGATAATAAGTTCCATCTTTATCCCCGATTATTCCGATTATTCCGTTAACTTCCGTTTATCCGGTTTATCCCCGTCATTTATCAATTTTTTACTGTTCTCAAAATGTTCAAATTGTCAAACTGTTAAACTGTTAAACTGTTGAAACTGTTTAACTGTTCTAACTGTTCAAACCGGTAAAACTGTTCAAACTGTTTTCAATAATTTCCATGCACGCCTTTTCGATTTCGGCGATTTCTTCAGGCGTAATGTCATCCAAATGAATGCCGACGGAGAACAAAACCGTCTTGTTCAACCCTTTGCTGATAATTTTTGAGCCCCTTAAAGCGATTTCCTCTTCCTTGTGCCCGGGGGCACAAAGAACGGAAGCCGTGGTCCGTCCCGTTTCAGAGTCGCGGTAAGCCAAGGCGGCGGCGCCGATGTGAGCTGCGCCGCCCGTCAAAGTGACAAGCAAATCGCCGCCGACATCCTTGCCCTCCAAAACCAACGTGACGCGCCCGACGGTTTTTGATATTTTCATTCTTTGCGCCTGTGAATCAGCTTTGAAATCAAAAAGTGAATAAGCTTGTAAATTAACGTGCAAATAAGCTTGATCAACCGGAACAACAACGCGAAAAACAATAAAATCAAATTGATCACTGTAAAAATCATCCATTATATCTCCTGAAAATTATCCTGTAAATTATCCTGTAAATTATTCAGTAATTATCCTGTAAATTCATACATTAACATGATACTTGAACGCCAAAATATATGGTTCTTCTCATTGGAACTCAGGTTTGAAACAAGTTTTAGAAACAAGTTATATAATTCTGTAAAACTAATTTAAAGGAATGACAATTTACTCCCACTCCCGCCTCTCAACCTTTGAAAAGTGCCCCCTCTCCTACAAATACAAATATTTGGATAAAATAAAGCTCGAGGCGCCATTTACCGGCATCGAGGCGCACATGGGCGCTTCCGTTCACGCCGCCTTAGAAGACCTCTACAGAAGGCGAAAAAGAAATCCCTATGATAAAATCACGCTGGTCGGGCTTCTTGACAAATACGAAACCGCCTGGGAAAACCGGCCTTCTGACCTCAAAATCGTCAATGAGGAATTGACGGAAAACGATTACTTCTTACAGGGAAAACGAATATTAACCGACTATTATCAAACGCATCACCCTTTCGACAAAGAAGAAACGCTCTCGGTTGAAGAGAGAATCGACGTCAACATTGAAGGCTTTAAAGTGATGGGATTCATTGACCGGCTCGCTTTGAATAAAACAAACGGGAATTTGGAAATCCACGATTACAAAACGGCAAAAACAATTCCCGACGAGTCATATTTAAAAAACGACCGGCAGCTTTCGCTTTACCAAATAGGCGTGAGAAAAAAGTATCCTCAGTATGAAGGCCGCGATGTAGAAGTCATTTACAATTACCTGAAACACAACAAAGAGATACGATTCAAAAAAACGGAAACTGAAATCAATGACGTCAAAAAAGAGATTGTCGGCTTGATTCAAACAATTGAACTTGCCGCGTGGGAAAATAATTTTCACCCGCGTGTCGGGAAACTGTGCAACTGGTGTGAGTTTTCAATGATATGTACGGCTTTTCAGGAGAGGGATGAGAAACAAGGAATAGCAGAGAAGATTAAGGAATAACAGGGAATAAGAAGGAATAACAAGGAAATAAGAAGGAAGAGAAGGGAAGAACAAGGAAATAAGGAGAAGGGGAAGAACAAGGAAAAAAAGAGCGGCAGAAGAAATATGCCGCGCTTCATATGTTTTTTATAATTGTGTTTATATATTACACATATGTTTTGAGCTTGAATTATACGCATTTTTAGATTATTCGCCCAATTCAAATTCTTCTTTTCCTTCGCCGCAAACCGGACAGATCCAGTCGTCGGGAAGGTCTTTAAAAAGCGTTCCTTCTGCCTCTTCATTGTAAACGTAACCGCAAACCGCGCAAATGTATCGTGCCAATTTTCTCACCTCAAATATAAACGTTAATTTATGTTGATTCATGTTGATTTATGTTAATTCATGTTGGTTCATGTTGGTTCATGAAATTCATGTTAATTCATATTGATTCATGTTGATTCGTGTCGTTTTTATAAAAATGATGTCGATTCATTACGATTCAATAATAATGGTCTGATTAAATTAATCCGTGCTTTCAGGCACGCGACAAAATAAAGGCGCTGATTTTATTTAATTTTTTACGATGAAAGGCGCCGAGCCGATTTTACATCATTTTTTACGATTCGACTTCCACGTCTTCGATTTTTTCAGGGAAAATCAGAACAAGCAGATTATACGCTTCAATTAATATGATTTTAGAAACGACATAGATCGGCAGACATAAAATCATACCGAGGGGACCGTAGAGCTGAGAGAACGTCAGGATCAATAAAACGGTTGTAAACGGGTTGACGTTGATTTTGCTTGAAATCATGAACGGGATGAAATAAATATTGTCAATAAGCTGCGCAATCGTACAAACGATGAGCGCCAAGACGGCGACCTTCCAGCCGACAATCAAACCGACGAAAATCGCGGGGACCGCTGAAATGACAGGGCCGAAATACGGGACATTGTTGAAAAGCCCCACCAAAATGCCAAAAAACAGCCACCCGGGAAGGCCGATCAAATAAAAGCCGATACAGCAAATCGTCGCGACGCCGACGCTTTCAATAATCTTGGCAACGAAGAAATTATTGGACCGCGTCAAAATCGCGGATGACATATGCTTAAATTCCTTTTCAAACCGGAACGGAATCAAATCCGAAATCCTTTGTTTGATATTTTCCCGCTCTTTAAAGTACATCGAAAACATGACCGGGTAAATCAACACAATCGTAATGAGATAAAGAAAAGCCTGTGACAGCAAAATACGGGCATACATAAAAAACATATCAGAAACGCTGTCAATCAATTCGTGAACCTTGTCCGTTACCATTTCGGGAAGAAACTCCAACATTTCCGTTAAGATTTGAGTGCCGACGGCAATCATAATCTCAATATTTGTCAAATCCGCGAACAAAGACGACAAATTAAAAATTTGCGCCATAATCAGATACCCGAAAACGATGATGAAAGAAATGATGATCGAGGCGGCAATCATTCGCTTTTGTTTTTTGTTGTATTTTGCCGTGTACTTATGAAAAATACGAAGCGTCTTGTCCATCAATGAAATAAGACACAGCCCGAAAAGAATGACAATAAACAATTCCTGAAAATAAAACAAAGTCATGATGATGCAGCAAAGAACAGCCATAATGGCAACCATTGCCAGCCATACTTTCCGATTCGTTGTCAGCGGACCGGGACCGACAGACATCTCAAACATACACCATTCTCCAAACCTAAATATTAACGTTCGTTTTAAGGGAATATCAGTGTCATTGTATATGAATTCATTTCTATATAATCGGTTTATATTATCAAAAGGGATTCAGATTTTCATTTGAAAAGGATTCGGATTTTCATTTGAAAAGAAGGCTTTTGAAAAGAGAAATATTTAAATTCTGTATACCTTTTTACGATTCAGTTAATAACAAAGGATTTTAATTTTATTCATCGGTCAAAATTATTTTAATATCTTATTTATCCTCAATTATCTCTCAATTATCTCTCAATTATCTCTCAATTATCTCTCAATTATCCCTCATTTGATTTACGGTTATGGTGATTTCTTGTTTATCGAATTTAAAAATCAGGTTCAAAAAGTGCTCAGCGAGGCGGCAATCTCTCTCGGGTACGACATTACAAAAGAAGATGTCTCATTCGAGGTATCTGAACACGCCGATTTGGCGACGCGCTTGGCTTTTCGGCTGATGGCCGCCAAAAAAGGCGGAGAAGGCGAGGACGGCGGGAAAGGAAAGGAAGGCGGAAAGGGCGAAAAAAGCAGCGTAAATCCTGCCCAAATCGCGAAAGCCGTTGTTGACGCCATCTCTGAAGAAAGCCTGAAGTCGGCGGACTTAATCGGAAAAGTCGTTGCGACAGGCCCTTACATTAATCTTTTCGTGTCAGGTAAATATTTGGTTCAAACACTTGAAAACGTCGCGGGGGCGAAAGAAAATTACGGCAGCGGCAAACGCACCGGCAAAATTTTGCTGGAACACACATCGGCGAATCCCAACGGCCCCCTTCACGTCGGCCATATACGAAACGCGATTCTCGGCGACACATTGTCCCGTATTTTAAAGAAAGCCGGCTACGACGTTGAAGTTCAGTACTACGTCAACGACATCGGCCGCCAGATTGCCGTGGTTTCATGGGCTTGTACCAAATATCCCCTGAACATGAATATAAAACCCGATAACGCGATTGTTGACGTTTACATTAAGGCCAATCAGGACATCGCGGAAGACGAATCCGTGAACGAGCACATCGAAAAGCTGATGAAAAAAGTAGAAACCGGCGACAAAGAAACGATTGAAAGCTTTTCGCACGCCGTTGACATGGCTGTCGCCGGCATTTCAGAAACGCTTCTGCTCATGAACGTGAAACACGACAAATTCGTTCGCGAATCCCAATTTATTCAAAGCGGCGCCGTTTGGGACATTATCACCCGCTTAGAAGCCACCGGCAAAACAAGAGACGCCGACGGCGCGCTTGTCGTTGACCTTTCCGATTACGGTTTTGAGAAAACGTTAGTCGTTCGCCGCTCCAACGGCACGTCGCTTTACACCACCCGCGACCTCGCCTACCACGAATGGAAAGCGCCGCAATGCGACCGCATGATTGACGTTTTCGGCGCCGACCACAAACTCATTTCCGGCCAGCTTCGCGCCGCGCTGGAACTCCTCAAAGTCAAAACGCCTGACGTCGTGATTTTTGAATTCGTTTCCCTCCCCGAAGGTTCCATGAGCACCCGCCGCGGCGTCTTCATTTCCGCCGACGACTTGCTCGCGCAAATGATTGAAGCCGCTTACAGTGAAATCGAGAAACGGCGCCCCGAAGAAACCGAAGAATTCAAAAAGGCCGTTGCCCGAATGGTCGGCATTGGTGCCGCCCGTTACGATATCATAAAAGTGTCCCCCGAGAAATCAACCGTTTTCGACTGGAAAACGGCGCTTGATTTTGAAAAGCAAGGGGCGCCGTTTATACAGTACGCGCACGCGCGAGCGTCAAACATTTTATCCAAAGCGGCAGAGGACGCCGCGCCGGCCCCAACCGCTCCCGCCGCCTCCGCCGCCACCGCCGCCGTTCCTTTCACGCCGGAAACCGCCGATTATTCATTACTGACCGAACCTGCCGAGGCCGCTTTGATCAAAAAAATAGCGCTCTTCGAGCAGCGAATTGAAGAAAGCGCCGAAAACTTAAAACCGCACACATTCGCAATCTACGCCCGCGAGCTGGCGGACGATTTCAATCAATTTTATCGGTATGTGCCGGTTTTGAATATCGAAGACGCCGAACTGAAAAAGTCGAGGTTGGCTTTGGTGTATTCGGCTAAAGTCGCTTTGGCCAACGCGCTTTCGTGTCTTGGGATTGACGCGCCGGAGTCTATGTGAAGATTTTCACATTCACCTTCACATTCAAATTCAAACCCGGCATCTTGAGAACAACTATGATAATATTATCCGGCGGAACCGGTACCCCGAAATTGATTGACGGTCTTCGTAACCTTCTTCCCGATGAAGAAATAACGGTGATTGTCAACACCGGCGAAGACATATGGTCATCGGAGGTTTTCATTACGCCCGACATTGATACCGTTCTTTATCTTTTTGCCGGCATTTTGGATAAAACCCGATGGTGGAGCATCATCGGCGATACTTACAACACATATCACCAAATGAAAGAGCTCGGCCTCTCTGAAATCCTCATGCTTGGCGACCGTGACCGCGCGGTCAATCTGGCGCGGACGGACATGTTAAAAAAAGGCATGACGCTGACAGAGGCAACCGCTGATATTTCAAAGAGCTTTGGGATTCGCGCCGCCATCATTCCGATGTCAGACGACGTTATCACCAGCATGATTGAAACACCGCGCGGCCAAATGCATTTTCAGGAATTTTGGGTGACGCACAAAGGGACGCCCGACATTCTTTCTTTTGAATACCGAGGAATCGGTGAAGCGCGGTTGTCGCCGGCGGCAAAAGTTGCTTTGGAAAAAGAAGACTGTGTCATCATCGGCCCGAGCAACCCGATGACCAGCATCGGTCCGATTCTTGCGCTGCCTGAAATCAAGGAGATTCTGAAAACAAAGAAAGTCATCGCCGTCAGCCCGATCATCGGAAATGAGGCGGTCAGCGGGCCGGCGGGAAAATTGATGGCGGCAAAAGGGTTGGACGTTTCTTCAAAAAGCGTCGCCGCTCTTTACAAGGATTTCATTGATGTTTTTGTTTATGATATTCGAGACGGCGTTTTGAATCCCGAGGATATCGAAAAGATGGGGATAAAGGCGGTGGCTTTGGATACGATGATGACGGATGAAGAGAGAAGAACGGAATTGGCGAGAGAGATTTTGAAGTTGTTCAATCTCTTATCGGTTTGAATGGTCTGTTTGATCAATCTGTTTGAATGAGATTAATTCCGGTCAGGTATTCTAACGGATTTGAGATATGTCACACTTTTGAAAAACTTTATCGGCAACTCTAAATATCTAAAAATGTTTTTATACTCATTTTAAATGCATATTAAAAAACGGTGTGTTATGGTAATGTGTATTGATGATGAAATTATCAATACTTGTCAAACTTGTCAATACTTGTCAAACTTGTCAACAATTGTCAATACTTGTCAATCAATTATCAATCACATAGCGCTCTGTAAGAACCGGAGCGGTAAATCATAAAGGCAGCCGTTGTAACGCTGCTGAAACTAATTCAGGTGACTCATAATGAAATTTCGTTTTCCTATTGTGATTATTGATGAAGACTTCCGCTCGGAAAACACCAGCGGTCTTGGAATTCGCGGTCTGGCGCAGGCGATTGAAGAGGAAGGCTTTGAGGTTTTGGGCGTGACGGCTTACGGCGACTTATCCGTGTTCGCGCAACAGCAAAGCCGCGCGTCTGCGTTCATCTTATCGATTGATGACGAAGAATTCTCAGGCGAAGAAGCGGCGCAAACCGTTGCAGAACTTCGGTCGCTGGTTGAACAGATTCGCCGCCGCAATGCGGATATCCCTATCTTTTTGCATGGCGAAACGCGAACATCTCAACACATTCCAAACGATGTCTTGCGCGAACTGCACGGTTTTATTCACATGTTTGAAGACACGCAGGAATTCATCGCCCGCCACGTGGTTCGCGAGGCGCGCGTTTATCTCGATTCTTTGTCGCCGCCGTTTTTCAGGGCGCTGACGCATTACGCGGCAAACGGCTCCTATTCATGGCACTGCCCGGGGCACTCCGGCGGTGTCGCGTTTTTGAAAAGCCCTGTCGGGCGAATGTTTCACCAGTTTTTTGGCGAAAACATGCTGCGCGCTGATGTCTGTAACGCTGTTGACGAGCTTGGGCAGCTTCTTGACCACACCGGTCCCGTCGCCGCGAGCGAACGAAACGCGGCGCGAATTTTCCACAGCGACCACATGTTCTTCGTCACCAACGGCACGTCAACGTCAAACAAAATTGTTTGGCATTCGACGGTGGCGCCGGGCGACATCGTTATCGTTGACCGCAACTGTCACAAATCGGTTTTGCACGCAATCATCATGACCGGCGCCGTGCCTGTGTTTTTGATGCCGACGCGCAACCATTACGGAATTATCGGCCCGATCCCGAAATCGGAATTCGTTTGGGAAAACATTCAAAAGAAAATCGAGGCCCACCCCTTCGCGAAGGACCAAAAAGGACAGCCGCGCGTTTTGACAATCACGCAAAGCACTTATGACGGCATTCTTTACAACGTTGAAGAAATCAAAGAAGAACTGGACGGCAAAATCGACACCTTGCACTTTGACGAAGCATGGCTGCCTCACGCGGCGTTTCACGACTTTTACGGCGACTATCACGCAATCGGCGAAGGCCGCCCCCGCTGTAAGCAATCCATGATGGTTTCCACGCAATCAACGCACAAACTTCTCGCCGGCCTGAGCCAAGCGTCTCAGATTTTGATTCAAAATTCAGAGGAGCGGTCATTGGATTTGCCGCGCTTTAATGAAGCGTACCTGATGCACACCTCAACCAGCCCCCAATACGCGATCATTGCGTCATGTGACGTGGCGGCCGCCATGATGGAGCCCCCCGGCGGCACCGCGCTTTTGGAAGAGTCACTTCAAGAAGCAATGGATTTCCGGCGGGCGATGCGCAAAGTCGGCGAAGAATGGATTTCCGGCAAGAGCGACAACAGCTGGTGGTTCAAAGTATGGGGCCCTGACACATTACCGGAAGGCGGCATGGGTGAGCGCGAGCAGTGGATGCTGCATGCCAATGAACGTTGGCACGGTTTTGGCGATTTGGCGCCCGGCTTTAACATGCTTGACCCGATCAAAGCAACGCTTATTACCCCCGGTCTTGACGTCGACGGCTCGTTTTCCGAGTGGGGCATTCCCGCGGGCGTGCTGACAAAATACCTTGCCGAATACGGTATCATCGTCGAAAAAACCGGCTTGTATTCCTTCTTCATCATGTTCACAATCGGCATCACCAAAGGCCGCTGGAACACCATGGTGACCGAGCTTCAGCAATTCAAGGACGCATACGACGACAACCGCCCCCTGTGGCGAATCATGCCCGAGTTCGTTGCCAAACACCCTAAATATGAAAAGATGGGGCTTCGCGACTTATGCCGCCAACTGCACGACTTCTACAAAACCTACGATGTCGCCCGAATCACAACAGAAATGTATGTCTCCCCGATTGAGCCGGCAATGCGCCCGGCCGACGCGTGGGCGAAAATGGCGCACCGTAAAATTGAGCGTGTCAAAATCGATGATTTGGAAGGCCGCGTGACGGCGATGCTGGTCACCCCGTACCCGCCCGGAATTCCGTTGCTTATCCCGGGTGAGCGGTTTAACAAGCAAATCGTTCATTTCCTGCAATTCGCGTGTGAGCTCAATCACAAATTCCCCGGATTCGAGACGGATATCCACGGATTGGTTTCTGAGGTTAATGATGGGAAGACAGAGTATTTCGTGGATTGTGTGATTGAAGAAGAATAAGGTTGGAGAGTAAACGCTGAAGCGTAAACTTTGAAGAGTAAATATTAAGAGTAAATGTTGAAGAGTAAATATTAAGAGTAAATGTTGAAGAGTAAATATTAAGAGTAAAAAGACGAACACCGCCTCCATTTGAGGCGGGGTTGATTTTTTGTTTTTTTTAATTTTTTTGTTTTGTTTTTGTAATATTTCGTTTTTGTTATATTTCGTTATGAATGACGTTGTAATTTTCGCCGGCTGAGCGATAGCTTGCTTGAAAATTCAGTCGCCGGAAATCAATGAATCCTATTTTTGTTTTTCAAAATATATTATTAATAAATACCATTATCAGAACAGGCTTTTCATTGTCTTTGAACATTTTGCGCATATTATTTTAATCCGCATTTTTGAATTATAAATTTATTCATCCGAAAAGGCAGGCACTACCGTATAATAATAACTCTGTTCTTTTTGGAATCTCTCTTCCATTTTGAGACCGCGCGCTTCGCTGGTGCAGTAGAGGCCGTATATGATAAAAATGAAAACGATAGACCCAAATATTCCAACACCGACGCCAAAAAAAACACTCAACATCGACACCCCATCCGTCAACGAAACGCCGACGACCCCAAAAAGACAACAGAAGTAAATAATCGTCTGTTCGCCTCTGAAAAATCTGGACGTGAAGATGTTATGGCCTACGCCGTAGAAAATCCGCGTCGCCGTCCACACTAAGATAAAAGCAACGGAAAACATTATTAGCGCTAAAATGAAAAAAGCAACAGCTGTCTCCCCCAACGGAGCTAATATTACGTCCGCGCCAAAAAACGCCACCACGCAAATAATCCAAACGACCAGCCATACCACTATCGGAACGGGCCGTGCATTGTCTTTGAACATTTTACGCATATTATTAATATATGGTTTTAAAATTAATAAACTTATTCACCGGTACGTCCAATACCGATTCCTCTCCCTTTATAAAAAATTCAAAAAAAAAGCCGCCCAAATTGGGCGGCTTGAAACTTGCCTTTTACTTAGTAGCGTCCAGACCGGGATTTTAACCCTAGTTTGATGATTAAATGAGTTGAAAAGGCCATCGGTGTGGCCTTTTTTTTGGATGTCGGACCGTTAAGAATAACATCCGAAAAAAAGCCGACTGTAACCAGCAGTCCCAATCGCCTTAAGTATTAATGACTATTTGTTTATATATAAATTTATTCTTCTATGTTTTCCTGTTGTAATTTTTTTGTTTTTCTATTTAACTGTTTTTTGTAATATGGAAGGTAAATTAAATGGAAAATAAAATATGGAAGAATGGCTGCAAATAATCCAACAACAATAATATGTGCTGTCAATCCCTGATATAACATCAAATATTCTCCCGATAGCAAAATTTTAATAGACGGCCAAAAAAACCAAACGATAAAAACGAATAAGGCAGCATACAATAAGAAAAGTGTTTTAATTCTCGCCGTTTTCGTTTTTTCACTCGAGTCAATTTTAGATTTATATTTCCGTTCAATTAACATAAATGAAACAGAAAAAATGACAGCCGATGTCAAAAATAGGATAAGTAAAACTTCCTGTATCGAAAAACCAAATAAAATATGAAACTCATACCAGTCATTAAAATAATTTATCATGAATTAACAACCTTATCAAAAAATAAAAAGTTATCGTTTTTAAATTATGCGTCTGAAATTTGCCAAATCCAAAAATGGATTCCTGTCACGTTTTGTCATTTTTTTCCTTTGTTTCGGAGATAGAGGCTTCTGGTTCGTCTGATCATTCAATTCCCATTCGAACTCCGGGACCGGCAACCGTAGCCCATCGAAACCACGTCCATATTTTTCCGATTGTTTGAATCCGAAAATTGTTGCATAGCCATATGCATGCATATTATTGTGACGGAAATTGTGTGCGTTTTCCTCTCTGTATCCATATACATTTTCTTCTATTTTTCGATACATTTGGACGTTTTTGCTATCAGTCAGATTCTTTACGACATTATGGAAATCCGGATCAGACGAATAGTCATATTCATAATTATTTACATAATCGTAATCGTTTGAATAATCATACAAGTTGTCGTTTCCATAACGTCTGATTATTTTCGTCGGGCTACGGAAAACGTCTGCCATCTCACCTAATCTCTTTAGTAACCGTGGATCAATTTCTAACGAGAAATAATTAGAGCCCGGATAAACCCTTGTAATATTGCCAAAGCCATCTCCAATAATCAATTCATCACCTCTGCGATTTCCGATGAACAATTCATCCTGTTGTCCTCTGCGCCCGGGTCGCAGTTCAGGTGCATTAATATCGCGTCCGATAATATTCATTGTTTTTGCTTCTGGCTTCAGCTGTATGGGTACATTAGACCTCTTTGGTATTATTTTATCTATAATACGTTTAGCATCGTTTATATAATCGTGTGGTGTCGGAATCGGCCTCACTCGGCGGTAAGTTTTTTCAAAGCTGATTACACCGGCGATGTCATGAGGCAGGTTTTGGGCTGACCATTCACCTAACCGATAAAAATATTCATCCGAAAATTTTTCATATCTTACACCGGGAACTAACTCACTCTCTAAATTACTCAAGATTCCATCTTTTCTAATATCGGCAAATGTAATATCACTCAATTTTCTTAAATCGTATGTTAATCCTTGTGCATATAAATTTGCATCTTGCATTACATACAGCGTTGACCCTACCCCAACTGCACGTACAAAAGTATTAGTAGCGGGTGCCAAATATTTTGACCCTTTAACTACGAGTCCTGCACCAGCACCAATCCCTGCACCCAATACAGTGTATGCCGCCGTTTTTGCAATTATACCTACAGGGTCCTCCCGAAAACCATCGTGGAGCCCAACCATAAAATTATCCGGGCGGCTTGATATCTTTTTCCCCATGGTCTCCGTTTTATTTACAAAATTCGCATACCCAGGAATAAAATTATCAAATTGTTCTATATTCGACTGCCGATAATCTTCCCAAAATTGTTTCTCGGCATTGATCTCAGCAACACTGTTATATCGTCCTTTATCAACCAACCACTCGTTTCGTTTATCGATATCTGCCGGAGCAACTATATCTTGATATAATTCGTTCCCAGTGGATCTGATATATTGCCCAGCTTCAATAACATCATCCGCATATTTATCAACGATTTTATGACCGGTCCAAACAGAAGCCACGCCGATTGGGCCACCTGTTGAAAACGCAGCAACATATTGCGTCGCCAAACTGGCCCGATTAAATTTTTCGATTGTTTCAACTTCTATTTCTTTTGGTCCATACTTATCGCTGATTTTATGGCCGGTCCAAACCGCCGCCGCACCGATTGGTCCACCTGTTGAAAACGCAGCAACATACTGCGTCGCCAAATTGGCCCGATTAAAATTTTCGATTTTTTTTTCCATCGCCAGTTTTTTTTCTTCCATCGCCAGCATCTTTTTTTCATGATCTGCGAATTTTTTGTTTGTTTCCCGATCCTCTTCCGAATGAGCTGAGATTCGTTGTCCAACAGCACGCTCGTAGGATTCAGTGTACTGTTGCTCCAGGATGCCGCCGTCATAGATGTAGATCTGAGCGTCTGCGCGGATGCGCTGACTCGCCGGGTCAATATGTTCCCTCAATCGTTCGACAGATCTCTCAGAAAGAGTACCGTCGTGATTATAAACGATGTTCGCTGACTTTGGTATATCCCGTAAAGGCATTATGACAAGATTTCCATGCTCGTTCATGTACGCCCCCACTTTAGGGTCAGACGATATCGCGTGATCGAGCTGATTGGCTCTGGCTGGATTCGGCCCAAAGTCTTCACGTCGTTGGTTGGCATAGGTTGCTCTGTCAACCAACGTCCAGCCGGTTGTGTCAACCTTGGCGCCGGCAGGGACGACACGCTGCCTGCCGGACGCGTCAATGTATGTCTCGGAGTCGATGCTGTTTGACACGTAGCCGTCGAAATCCGGATGGTTTTTTCTGGCTGCGAGCTTCCGGGCAAACGCAGGACTCATTCGAGCCGGATCTCTGTCAGAATAATCAGGATTATCGATGATCCTCGCGCCACCCGGGTTGTTGACCTGATTGACCTGATTGTACGACGAACTTTCAGAACCGCTGTTTTGTTTGTTTTGATTCGTGTTTTGATTTGTGTTCGAGCTTTGATTATTCGCGGCTGAAGCCGGATGTCCGGGTACGATTGTCGCTTTTCCGTATGCCATTTCTTTTATCCTCCTGCAATTTTTCTGTAAAAAATCTCTTTGGCGTGTTTCAACTCTCTGCCGATGTCATCGCCTTGCAATTTTGTTTTATTGCCATATTTATCGTAGATTGTAATTTTGATGTATGGTTTATTTGTCATGTTTCTCCTCATTTCATGATATATTCGTAGATCGGAACAACAAACAGCCCGACCGTTATGATTAATTTAACACCCGGCATCAACTCAAGAGGCAGCACGTTAATGACGATAAACCCGACGGCGGAAAATGCAACAGCCGGGATGAACGCTCCGCCTGTCGTGACGTGGAGAGCGATGTACACCACCGAAAACAGCACGCCCCAAAAAATCAACTGGCCTATCCTCGACATGTAGAGCTGGCTGATCGCCTCAAATACACCGAAAGTCGTCAAATCATCTTCAATCAACCCTTCAAACACCTCGGCGAAACCGAAGTCAGGTATGTAGCCGACTGACAAATTGACGGCCGACAACGACAACAAAATTAACAGCAATACACGCAAAATCGTCATAATATCACCAATAGTGCCTAATCGAGTCACCATGTTTGATTTGATAAAGTCCAATTATGTAAATGAGCCAAACACCGACGTTGATCACGATTGATATGTAGGAAACGACATTGATGCCGTTGACCTCGTAGTAAAACATACTGTTAATCGTCAGCCCAATAAACAGCACACCACTGAGTGCAGATAGCAGCATCTTGCCGATCAGGATCGCAACACGCATATAACTCAACACATCGTCGATGAATCCGGTCCTGTTTTCGTTATCCATATCCTGCACAACGACCTCCCAGTCGGTCTGTGGCAGCGTTGGATCCGTCTGGCCGATGATCCAGCTGTCTCCGGACAGCTCAGAAAACGAATTTATTGCTCCCAACGATGCCGAAAACAGAGCCAACAGGAGAGCCACGGCTATTAGTTTCATTGTTCATCCTTCCCTACTTTTTCTGCAAAATAAACAATTGACATGATCACCGATGCGACCATCATACAAATGACAAAGGCCGTCATGTTTATCCATCCAATATACCCCATCAGCATCATTTCACCCGGAATGATCAGACCGCCGATGCGTTTTGTTTTTTGGCTGATGGAAAACGATGTCAGAAGCACAAGGAAAACGCACAAAACCGAATAATGCCACTGCTCAAAAAATCCGGGAATCGAAAATCTGACCTGAGCCGCATCACGCTCGCCGGACAGATCCAAAGTCCTGCTGACCGTCCTCGTCTGGCCGGACGGATCCGTGAAAGTGATTGACGTTGTGTAAACATGACCGCGTTCGACGCTGAAATATTCGGTATGGCTGCCGACAAACGATCCTGTCCGCTGAGAATAGATTTCAGTGCCGCGATAAACGATAATATGATATCTGACATTCGCGGACGTGTTTGATATCATGCTGACGTTTATGGTTGTAAAATCCGAAAACGTCGTTGACGCTCCCATAAAACCTGAAATCGGAGACGCAGACACTTCCTCTCGGACCGAAAACATCGTGTTGGTCAAAACGTCTGATGGCGATTCTACGATTTGTCTGCCGACGATGATGACATACTCCGAGCTTTTTGGGTACACTGTGAATTCGTGGACGGTTGTGTCTGCGTTTGACGCGATGAATTTGTACTGCAGCGTTTGGTTGAGTTGATACGCGACGGACCCGTCAGATCCGGTCACGGCATTTAATAAACGCGTCGTTCCGTCTGCATTGTAAACACCGACATTGAGGCCGGTCACAGGGACGCCGGTCATCGTCCGATAAAAAAAACGAACAAAGTGAGGCGTAGTGTGTTCGATTGATGTGTCTCGCGTGACGGTCAAAATAAAATCCGTTGATCCTTCACCGATATTAATCATCCGAGTCACCTGAGAGATTCCATGTGCTTGAATTATGACCTCAGTTTCGCCCTCGCGCACTTCGTTATAACGCACAGTGCCGTTATCTGTGGATCTGATTGTTTGTCCCGGTCCAAGAAATGCAGTAAAACTATTGACAGTATTTCCGGATTCATCAACCACTGATATCGAAATATTATGCAATTGAGTCATGATTATATTGCCGGTGAAAACCGTACGATTGACTGTCCCGGAGTTAATAACCGTCGTGTTAGATGCATACCCGGGCTTTTCGAACGTCAGGTAATACATCGTATTGGCTAAAACGTTACTATACCCAAACATACCCCCCAGCTGTGAATTAGACATATTAACAAGCGTCCCGTTTTGATAAATGTAATATGTGACGCGGACGTTTTCGATCGCATTGCCGCGCGAATCAACGACTATCCCATAAATTCCTGTTACGCCACCAAAATTGCTGTCATCCGATACGCGGCGAATGGCAGGCAATTCGATATAATGTACTTTGTTAGTAAGGGTGACGTTATACATGTTTGCACCAACATCAATCGAATAATTAAGAGCAAGATTGTTCAAACGCAACATCATCGCAGAGTTGCGCCGAATTTCGGATTCGGGTATATAAACGACAGCATTCATCCCGTCAAAAATCCCATCTAAAAATGTGTATGTTAGATTGCGTGACAATGGATCGATTGTTATTGACGTGTACGCATTAATATTGTTGCTGCTATTGCCGGATAAATTATGCTGCAGCAAATTTGCCGAAATAATATACGTCCTCAGTGTTCCACCCAAAATAAACTGACCATGACCTGCAGCTGACATGTTTAATATATTTCCGTCCGCGCCATCGATAACAGCGACGTATAAACCAGATGCCTGATCAGTAAATAAAACGTCTGAAAAAATGACGTTGATGGGCGTATAAACGCCAGACGCTATCATAAAATTATCTACATAAGCAGTATTATTTGTCCAAGAAACAATCATTTGATTGTAACCCGACATCGATGCAGACAAATTTGTGGCCGTGCTGTTAGATAGTTTTAAATTGCCGCTGGAACTGTTTAGCCTGCCGATCATGTTTATTGTCGTTCCTGAGCTGTTTATGTTATCCGCTACTAAAAAACTAGATATTGATGTGCCAGAATCACCCATATTGTAGGGCATCTGATAAGACGCAGTATTGTTCCAAAAATATCTAAAGCTCCACGCGCCGCTGCTGGGTTTTAAAATATTGTAACGATGAAAAATTAAGGGGTCAGATGTATTGCTAAAAGTGAAATTCATCTGACTCGTCCCCGCTCCGAGAACAGACCGATTAGCCGATAACTGAATGAAATTATAACTGCCTGTGGGAAACACTGCGTTATTATCAGACAGAAGTGCTGAAAAATTGTAATAATCATAAACATTCGGCGTTCCGATATTCCCCAAATCCGGATTGCCGCCGGTAAAATAAAACGTGTTATTGCCGGCAGACAAATCTGCCCTGATCGAGACACTGGAAGCATCCGTCGTAATATTAAAAACATGGTGAGGGACAGGATTTCCAGACACGTCATAAAATCTGTAACTGGCAAATGCCCCGGAGTAGTTGAGCGGGAATGGCAGCCAAATATGGAACAATGCATCATTTACAGTTGTGGCTGACTCGATTGTTATTTCTTGCCAAAAATGATTGCCGTCGATTATGTTTGACGGCAGCTGTCCGGCGGCTGGAGATAATGACAAAAAAAACAATATCAGTAAAATGAAGAGCAACGAAAACCGCAACTCAATCTCAATCTTTGGAATAATAGAAAAAACCTCCAAAAATCGCAATCATGAGTAATATGATCCCGCTGATAACCATGATAAATGGAATTATGCTGGCCATTTCGTAGGCTGAAAATGAGCCGCGGATGACCGAATATCGTGCATCATTGAACGCGGAATCGACTACAACTGTTGTAACATTATCAAATGTTTTGACATTATCAAAGTGGGTTGTGTAATTAGTTGAGTTATATATGTATGCCCTCCATATATAACCATAATCGGAATTTAGTATTATTCTGTCAGGAAATGATACCCCTGTTATGCTATAATTCAAAGTAAACAGATACTCAACATCCATCCTGCATTCAGTCTGATTGCTGGATAAAGTTAATCGAATCGGGTCACCAATATATGGACCAATCGGAAATTGACCATAGTTGTTACCAACCTGCAATACGAAACGATATGGTTGATTAATTAAATCATCTGGTACATTAAACATTGAAAAAGAGACATGAGGGTTGGTTTGGAATAAAATATCCTGAGAAGGGTAACCATAATAATATTCCATCATGAAGAAAGTTAAATCTAGGTGTGTGTAACGCGAAATTTTAGCGTTGCCGACGCCATATAGAGATGTGTTTTGATTGACATCAGGGTTATTTGATGCTCGGTGTGTCCAATAGCCATAACGGGCCAAAAAAACATTATCATTCTGATCAACAGAATCTTTGTCCCATACCATTTTCAAATCGATGTTTTGAGAAACTGAATCAATGTATATATAAAAAACAGAACGAATATTGTCTGTAGTAGAATTTTGATCACGATAAATCGGCAACCGTTGTCCATTTTTATCAATAAAATACACGTTTGAAAAATCCGGCAACATGCCGGATTTATGTTCGACATCAATTTTTACAGTGCATTTTTCCCCTAACATGTCGGTTTCCGTGACTGTTAATTTTATATCTTGATAAAAATAAATGATTTCCCTCTCTTCGATAGTAGTAAAACTGTTGTCATTGAGACCTGCATTAACGCTCAAACCGACAGTGAGGAGAGCACCACATAAAATAATTGCGAAAACAGCGCTGATCGCAATCCCTACAAATTTTGAATCTATCATTTATATCCTCTCATCCATGGTTGCAAATATCCTTTTAGGTAGTAGCCGACAACGAAAATGAAAAACAGAACAATTGAAAACCAGATAAACTGGAAAATCCAGACTGTGTTTTGCCGGACGTTGTCGGGGTAATAATGAGACAATGGGCCGCTGTAGAGACCGGCCGCTTGCACGTTAAGTGAAGCAAATAGTGGAGACAGGACGATCCAGATAAACGCCCCAACAAGCAGACAAAAAACGAGCATGATAAAAAATCCTGCAGATCCATAAGATGCAGCTCTTCGATCATTGAGGATCTTGGACAACGGAATCAATAATAACCACTCCTCTCTTCTCGCAAAAACAGCTGAACAAAAACCGCCAAAACGGCATAAATGATCAAGAATGAGACAAACCAAACCCAGCCACTGTCCCATAAAAACGTGATTGTTTTTTGCAGGCCGGCTGTGAAAAAAATATTATCACTGAGGAGGAGAGATTCGCGCATCACGCGTAATACCTCAAAAACAGGCGAAAACGCAAAGTAAAAGATGATGGTAATAACGGCGGACAACAGCATGAGAATGAAACCGTTAACAATTCTGATCATTGCGAAACCTCCATTTCTTTGCCATAAATTTTTTGTCGTAGATCGTCCTCGAGCCCGGGCAGGATCACAAGCTCGCTGTAATCAACAGGATATTGACATCTGAGATTGAGCGTCAGCCCTTTTTCCATCCGGTCCATCAATTCGTCTAGCGTTTCGATTCCATGCTTTGTAATTTCATATTTATACAACCGTCCACGGACAAGCCTGTTTTTTCTCCTTAATAGTTTGCGTGTCAGCAATCCGTGTTTTTCATACCTATACACGAGCTGACATACAGTTTCGACACTAACGCCGGACAAAACAGAGACTGATTCGCTCGTTGATTCCGCGCCGAGCTCCTCTAAGAGTAACAGCGCAGAAAGGATCTGCAGTTTTGAGAGATTATATGACGCGGATATCGATACTAGGCGATTAACGTCATTATCACTGCTGTCAAATGTAAAACAGTCGCTTCGAGCAGGCGTTAAAAACTTGTCGTTCAATTTATGACACCCCTCCCTTATGATGTAGCAGCTGAAGATCCCCCTGTAATCTTCTCGCGGATTCGTGCGTTAACCTTCGCCGCCCCTTCAGCCTTGGCCCCCGAAGCCTTGGCTCCGCCGGGCTTCCCCCGGCCTTCTTCTAAGGCCGACCGGGCATTTTGCCTCGCGAGGAACGCATCCTTCAGCTTGTTCTTCAAATCGTCTCGTTTTTGTGAGTATGCCAAAAAAACATCTTCGGGAGGTGCGTACAAAATAACTCTCTTGATGATTCCTCCGGCCGTATAGCGCGGATAAACGAGCAAATCCCTGCCGCCGTTTTGATAAAAAATGTCTTCTCTCGAAATCCTGACGATGCATCGAATTGCCATGTAATTTTTTGTTGTTTTTTGGCCGGTTTCCGGATCCACGACAGTTTTACGGACCGTGATCTTACGCTCAGGATAGACGTTGACCGGGAATGTGTCTCTGATCCTGTTCGTCATACGCATCTCGTCCAACGTAGTCGCGACAAAGATCTGGCCATCTGTTCTATTGACCTGTATTGTGTCTGACATCGATTGATTGTCCTCTGAGCTCCAGCGATGCGACGACGCAAAAACACGCGTGCCGAGTTCGTCCATCATTATTGCTGAGCCGCGTCCTTTTTGAGAGGAGATCTGGATCCAGTCCGTAGAAGTGAACGATATGTTTTCGTCAACTTTGAAATTGGGATCGAAGCGTAAACACAGAGACAGGGCAACTGTGGATTTGCCTTTACCTTTTTCTTTAGCGACGACTTTGACATCAAACGATTCGTTATAATTAACAACCCTGTGACGCAAATAATCTATAATGTCAACCGCATCGGAAAAATGATAATCGGCATGATGAATCGGCACCCATTTCATTTTATATTCCTCCCGGCTTCTGCGCAGGATCATAAGACGGGAATCTGTTGTCATGAACATCAGGCTGCAGACAAACATGCGCTCGAATCATCAATCTTGAAAACTGTGCTTTTTGCAAATGATAAACGTTGATGTAGTCGCTTTTTGATAAATCCCCGACAACGATCCGGTTTCGAATATTGATGCAATTTTTCAAAAATGTTTTATCAAAAATAACGGCAAAATCACCGAGAACGTTATAAAAAAAACACATCGCCTCATCGACCTTGCCGTGACTCAGCAGATGGAACGTGCGATTTGTATAATTAGTAAACATGTAGGCATATTCCGATTTTTGTGAAAAACCAACAATGTCGATGGCATCATCAAACGGATCATACTCATCAACCATTTCGACTTTTGTTTCTGCCTGCTCTTCCTCTTCTTCAACCTACTGCAGGTAACATTCAAAATCAAACGTATCGATGTCAACCAATGTGTTTTTCAAACCCATGCGCTGAACATGTTCTTGCATTTTTTCAACGAGTCTGACCGCGGAATCAACGCTGATTGCGTTCGGCGCAGAAACGAGTTTTTCTTTTTCAATGTAAGCCCGGACTTCCTTTTTCAGATCGTCCGGCAATATCTCTGCGCAATAACGATACATCCGATTGATGTCAAAAAAAAATTTTTGATAAGCCTCGGCTCTCGTGTCGTCGTATGTAACACGGCCATTCGCATCAACAAAATTTCTGGCCATCGCTGTTGTCAACCACGCAGTTGAATCACAGACATCCGCAATGCATCTCTGCATTGCGTAAACGAAACCCATGTCGTTTGTTTCGTACATTCCGTCTGTCATACGACCCCCACGAAGCGTAAAAACGTCCCGCCGGCGATCACCAGAATGAAGGCAACGATCGCGTACAACATGAGGTTTTTGTTATCGATTCGGCTTTTCATAATGCCATGTCTCTCTGCGATATGTTGCAGATCGTCAACTGTGGCCGGCGTTCCGGCCATCAAAATATTGACCACTTGACCTAAATGGGAATACGAAAAAATATCAGAGCCGCCAGAATCAATTCCTACCCACGTCATCTCCAATTTCAATTTCAGCTTCTTCAATTCTACCATTTCATCGTCCGAAACCTGCATCTGATATGTTTTTTTAGTGACCTTGCGTTCAAAAATTGCTTTCTTGAAGACGTTTCCTTCTGCGTCTGTAATTACATCAAATGTAGGATTGCCGTCTGCATCCAAAACCGGATTTTCTTCCGTGATATAATCGTCCACATAACCGATCATCTGAGATTCGTCTAATCCGCAACGCAGAATAGCGTCTATGTTTGATATGGATGGACTGAGACCGGCACTTTTGAGCGCACCAACGAATTTGTCGACAATGTACGCAGTGGTTGACGAAATTGGATAAGGCGTCATCTCGTGAGAATGGATCCACCGTATTTTATCAGTCCTTTCAACATCGTCTTTGCCGCGCGGCCGGAATTTTGCCTCATTTTGAAGAGGTTTGAGACTGACGTCTGATATTTTGACGGCAGAAATCTTTGCGACCGCATATGATGAATGATTAAAAAGCACGTATTTTTTGAAATGGGCCGCTTTGAACAAAACCCGAATTTCCGGAACGGAAACAAACATAAAAATCACACACAGCAACATAAAAATGATGACGATAAAAAAAACTATAGCTGCAATGACCTGAAACAATGGCAAAACGATCGCGCCTGCAAATAAAGACATGTCTCACTCCTCATTCTTTTTTCGTTAATTTTAGAATGTTTTCGGATATCTTTATCATTGAGACGAATACGAAAATAAAAGAAATCATAAAAACTAGTGATGTCGACAAATACAATCCGATGATCGGATCATGCTCTGATAAGTCGCCGTATTTTATGGAAATGATTAATAATGCACTGAGAGCGGCGAGTATGCTCATCATCATCAAAGAGTGCCGGTTCCTCACGGAGAAATATATTCCTTTTTTAAAACTTTCGATAATTCCTGTCACAGTTTATTCCTTCCTTCCGATTTCCAATATTTTCCGCTTTTCCGGCTCGTTTAATTTATTGATAACTTCGCTGTGGATTCTCTCTTCATTTTGTTTATTCCTGTCAAACCCTTGATAGCCACGCAAATAGCGTGGATCGGACGTCCATTCCAACACCGATAAAACGAAAGGGAAAATGGGATTTTGTGCGTCTATGCCGGGTATGCAAATTTTTAATTTTCTGGCCGCAATTTCATGTTCTGTTTTGTAATTTCGGACGTCGGCCATAGTCGGAAAATTAGTAAGAACTGCCTCCTTTGACGCGCAGCCGTGCACAAACATCCTGAGCATTTCGACCGTCTGCCCGGTCATCAAATGTCTGTTTTTATCGATCAGAAGCAATACCTCGTCAGCAGTCGGAAACTCTGTAAGGGCTTGCCTGTATGCATAATCCTCGCGCATGTATCCACGTTTGGCGGCCCCGGCCGAATAATTTTGTTGCATATAATTTGGATCTTGCATTTTACCACTTTTGTTAATGTAAAAAAAACGTCAGCGGAGACTGGAGATAAATCTCCGCTGGTATGAATTAATCAACGTGCGTAGAGGTACAGACCTCCAAACACGGACAGCAACAGCATAATGATACCGCCCGCCACAATGACGATTTGCATAGTGCCGGTCATTTCATATGCCGATGTGGTGCCTCGGATGACAGACTGAGATGCATTATAATAGCTGCTGTTAGCATCGATTGGCGAGGAATCAGACAAGCCGGAATTGATATTCAAACCGACCGTCAACAGTGCGCCGGCGAGGACAAGTGCCATAATGACACCGATTGCGATGCTGGCGAAGGCCATTGATCCCATATTCGCGTTTTTATCGCCGGCGATTTTCATAAACGATTGTTTTCCACGGAAAATTCTCTTAACTCTTCCCATTTGTTTGTTACACCTCGCATACGAGACTGCTGTTGCTGTCTCCTCGGCACGGCCGAGATTCTACAAACATTAATAAATACATTAAAGTATAAAAAGATACAACATAGAATAAATACGTACAAAACCGTACAAATAATTACAAAATAGTATAAAAAATTACAAAATTGTATGAGGAAATTGAAAAATGATATCGTCTGAAATGTTTATCGTTTTGGTGTTGCTCAATGCTATTTTATTCATAGCCGGATTTTTTATCCGAGACAAAATAAAAGAAATGGAAAAAATTGTCGTTATCCTGATATCAGCAACTCTGTCGTTCTTGATCGCGATTGAGTGTTTTGCCGGGATCACGTCGGTCTCCGGCACAATAATCAATCCATGGATTGGTTTGTTTTTCGCCGGACTCGGTGCCGTCTCGTTTGTCATGTTTGCGTTGAGGATAATATCATATGTTTCCAATCTGCTCAATGATCCGGATTACTTCCGGAAACTCCGAGGTTAAAAAATGGACACTAAAATTATTTTATCAGCGTTAGGACTGCTGTTTTGCGTTACTGTTTTTTTGCCGTTTGGTATTGCCATGCTGGCCGGATCGACAGAGCAGCTCAACGGCACAGTCCCGGCTGATGCGCTGCCTGCGTACAACGCAACGACAGGAGCAATTGTGACAGCTATTGATTTAACTCAATATCTCCCGTGGATTGCCGGGATGATCGTCGTCATCTCAATATTAATGTTCCTCGGCAGCATTGCGTTTATTTTTAAAATTCGGTAATCATGATCAATTATTTCATTTTTCTGTCATTTTTGGCATTTTTTGCCGGATCTGACATAAAACGGAGAGAAGTTGATAATTTACCGATACTGTTTTTTTATCTTTTTGTTTTGATCACGACAATGATTAATCGCGGATCAGTGCAAGACAATTTACTGCTCTATTTTTTGCCAATAATGCCGGCGATTTTTTGCTTGTTTTTTGTTTATCAAAAGGGAATAATCGGAGGAGCCGATTTTAAAATCTTGATTGGTGTTTTGTTTTATTTGCCGATCATTTTTTTCCTAATAGTGGCAATATCCGGATTGTTTGCGTTGGTGTATATGACAGCAGCCCGGACTGCGTTAAACAGATATTTAGAGATCGAACGTGGGATTCCATACTGCATTTGTTTGCTGTTTTCGTGTATCATCCTGATCACTCAATTTTTTATGATGTAAATTTGATAACAACCCGGACATCTGCAATATCTCGATGTTCCATCTAACGATTTCATTTCGTTTTCAGAAACGGCAAATATTTTTTTGCATATTTTGACTTTACAAATCATCGCTTCAATCATCATTTATTCCTCAATTTTGCTGAAGCTTTTACAGATCAATTTAGACCCTAGCATTTTAATTTCGACGTTTGATTGGATATATCTACCAAAATAATCACCACAACACTCTCCATTGACATCTCTATGTTTACAATCGGACCTGTCACATGTAATTAGGTATATTTGGCTGTAACCATCGCCGCCATCGCTTGCAGAAAGTGTGAATGATTTTAATTCTACCTCCAAACCCATCGCTTACACCTCATTTTACGCTTAAGAGTGTTATCTCGTTCTTTTCAAAATTGATCGAATTAACCTGAAACTTTATTGTTTCGATGTCCTCCAACCTTTCTTTGAATAAGATGTCTAAATCGGCCCCTGATATTTTTACATTAATTTGCATTTTACGAAAACTCATTTTTGATTGGCCGATCGCCCCTACCTTTTATGTTTAACGATTCGATTGTAATTCTGAATCCAGACGAGCCATTTTTGCCTAAATTTTTACATTTCATTTTGTAAAACATCCCGCATTCACATAATCTATAATCCACTGTCACGAGATTGTTTTTTTTGTTTTCCATTCACGACATGCAATAAAATCATGTTTCGTCATCCCACATCTGCATCTAAAATTAAACTCTTTTTTTTCAAAAACCAAATCAATATACCTCATTTTTGTATTTTATACAACATTTTATAAATTATATAATTATCTGTAACAATGTGTTACGTGGTGTGTAACACGTTGTTACAGATAATTATATAATTACCTTCATCTCGAATATACGGACATTTTTTTAAATTTTGCTTTTTTTTCATTTCAGAACGAAGAGAATTTTATAATTTTGCGTAACAGTTACGTTTTGCGTAACATGTTTGTTACGCTTAACGTAACAGTTTACGAGTGATAAAATCACTTGATAAAATTTTTTAATCAGGTACCCTCTAATCGTTTAAATTTACTTCACACAAACAAATTAAAACAATTTTTTTGGATGAGTGAGCTGCTCAAAATTTTGTTTATGAGACTTTTCCCTCTTTTGATTTATATACTCACATGATTTTATTCCTCAATTTTTTGATGTAAATTTGGTAATTGTCCGTAACATGTTACACACCGTGTAACGTGTTGTTACAGATAATTATAAAAATATGGTTCATTTATGAAACCTTTGAATAAATCAAAATCACTTCTCCACGTTTCGTTTTTTGTTTTTCTAGAATTGGTGCATGTTTTTTGATGCTCGCCTCTATTCGTCTATGCGTCTGCATCCTGTTTTCATCACCAAAATGTTTTTTAATATCGGCGACACGTGCTGTTTTTATTAACGTTTTACTGATATTGTTAATCGCCGGCTGTGATTCCATAAATTTAATAAGAGCCTCCGTCTCGTCATTTTTTTGATTTGTTTCAGAAAAAATGTCTAACATATCGTGTTCTTTTAATCTGGAGTCGATTTCATCTTCTGAATAAAAATCATCTAAACGTCTCGCTCCGGTTGCATGAGCCAGCACACACAACTCTTGTCTGATCAATGCAATTTCTGTGTGTAATCTATCCCATTCATGTTTGTTAACAATTATTTCGTCGTCAGTGATTTTGCCGAGAGGCGAAAAAATTTTAGTTTTGTCCTTTAAATCGTTCATTTTTCCACCCGGTTAAACAAACAAAAAACGATCATTCGGAGACTCGATGTATTTATCCTCATCTATACGAAGCACATCATAACCCCAATCGTGAGCATATTTATCTGCTTCGTCTTCGTCCGCGTACACGGCCCGGATATGCCTCTGTAGTATTTCCCCGGCGGATGGAATTGGATCTTCGGGATCAAAAAAATAGTAGTCAATCGGTCCGGAGTCCAAGACAACATAAAGACTGTTGCGATTGGAATGCATCGGATCCGCGTCAGGACTCTCCCGATCTGTGATGTAATAACCCCATGCATAGTAGAGGGCAGAAAATCCAAAATGGCAACATACAAACAATAATAGACAACCAAAAACCAATCGATATGCCGACAATGGATTTTCAGGCAATAAAGATTGGATGATTATCGATAATCCGGCCCAAAACGTAATCAAGGAGAGCAACGAACAAATAACGAAATAAATTATGTTTTTTTGTTGTCGGTTCATTTTACAATCCCCTTCTTCTCAAATTCAGGGTAACCGGCAACAAATGATCTCATTTTATTTTTCTCTCGGATTTCCGATTCCAGAGCTTCATAAAATATATTTTCATCCATGACTGATTTTATTTTCTCTCTGATCAGATCGGTTATGATCCTAGGCTCCAGCGCATCGAGCTCCCAACAATCGTGACCATAATTTTCGATATATCCGGTAGACCGGGTGTCTGTCAGTTTTGTCGGGTTTGGCGGCGGATCGTGAGCTTCGATCTGATCGTAGTTTAGAGCAATGCGCTCGAATTTTACATCCGCGCCGAAAAGGGCAAGACGATCGTTCATATCTCGGCTCATGTCAATCCCGCTCGGATCATGATCGCCGAGGTGAAAAACGATTGACTGTTTATGTATGTGTTTCAGACGTATTGCAGATTCCCACATCGTTGATTGTGAGACATAGCCCCGGCATGACAGACAATTAACATCCCATTCGTTGCATACCTGTGCTATGATGTCGATCAAGGCGTCCTTCTCAACCCAAACCTCGCAATATGTGTCCATTTCTGCCCACTTGTCAACGCTGAACTGATTCGCGGCAGCTTTGAGGATTGAAACCGGATCATCCCAATGAGACTGTTTGCGCAAGTGCCGTGTCCGGTCAACAATCGCCTCCCACGAGATCAAACCGGCAAGACGCGCGTCGTTGATCAGCACGCCGAGGTTTTTGTATGACCGCTCGTTGTTCGGGATGATATCCCTCGCAACGAGCTGATAGTAGACTTGTCTCAACGTGAGAGAGTATCCCTGCCGTTGATATTCGGCAATGATGTCATTAACCCGGTCAATGTGTTCCTCTTTGTCGGCGTTGAAGCGTTTTGGGACGTATTCAATCATTGTCATTGATTGCACCGTCCTCTTTTTTCTGGAAGACCATTGAAGAAAGACACAAAATATCCTTGATACCTTTGTGTCCGATCAATACACCGAATGTAATTGGCATGCTTGCGATAATTATGCCTAAATATGGTAATATTATCAATCCTAACGAGATCGTCACTATTGACAATATTATGTAACCTGATACCCCTTTGATTGCGTTGGACATAACCCTCGCATGCTCTGCGTCCTCCCAATCTAAAATCCAATCATATTTTTTATCGATGCATTTATCGATACATCTCTTGATGAACATAATCATACAGATACCTCGTCGACCATTCCGCTCTTTATTAATTCATCAACGTTTATATAACGTATGTTTTCCAAATTCATAGAGCCGTTTCTAGATTCATAAAATGATATTCTGGGCACTCCGAAACATGCTGATAACACTGCTTCGGATTCTGTATTGTTTGGGCCAATCCACTCGAGATAATAGACGCGTCTATTCGGCACCTTGAAAAATTTTGTTTTTTTGATAGTCGGGACGCCATCGAAATGAGATTTGACCAAACCGTACATTTTTGTTTTGTTTGTTTTTATTCTGTATTCCATCTCACTCACTCCCCAATTCCGCGGCATCGCTAAAAAGTCGTTGAAACTTTTCATAATTTTCAATTTGCCGGCGTTTGATAAAATGAGTAAAATTTTGACGGCAGGTCAGGATCTGGACGTTTGTGAGGACAGGACTGCCGTACTCGTTTTGGCAATCTGCCAGCATCCATTCATTTGGATCCGGATTGTCGTCTCGATGGCAAATAATGATAATTTTCTCTTCGGCCAAATTATTATAATCATAAACGGCATCTACGATCATGTTGATTTTTTCTGAAGATTTTTTGCCTGGAATGATAATGGTTTGTCCGGCCACAATATCCGGACGGGAAAAATTCGTGAATTTGCCGAATTGCCGGCGGATCGCATCAGAGATCATCTGACTCCTCCGGTGAAATTGTTGCATAATCGATTTGGTTGGTAGTCTGCTCAAGATTCCTATCGAACGATTCCCCAATTTTTGTAAAGTAGCGTTCGCTTATTGTTAATGTCTTCATGTTAAACGGTCCTAGATTGCAGTCATGTCTGGTAACATAACTAATAGTTTGATATCTTATCTGATGATATATAATATTTCCGATTATTTTCAGATAGGAAATAATTATGGAGGCATTATGTATGTCACTAATTGAAGAAAAAACGAACTATTTCCGGCACGACTGTAAAAAAATGGGGCTGTCTGAGGAGACTTGCAACGAATATGCATCTGTTATTGCCGAATATCTCTTGGCCACTCATAATCCTGCTATAAATTTTGATGCAACGTATCAGGATCACAAAAAAAGCCTAAATATTTTCAGCGATCATTTGCAAAATCAACAGTTGAGTTATAGCCGGATTAAATTTAAGATCACGGCTGTTAACAATTACTATCGCATGCTACTGGACGACGGTTAGATCTCTCATAATCCCGTCCCGGAATGGCGCAAACGATACATCCGAATTTTTAAATCAGAGAGACCCCCGGAACGACAATCAATCGATGATCAAACATTTGCTGCCCTCGTCAGTGCTGCTGATCGGGCACACGAAGCAATTTGTATTATGCTTGGAGGCACAGCCGGTCATCGCCGCGACGAGATCAGGCGATTGGATTAGAGGAGTGTGGACATTTTTAAGGACATAATCAAAGTTCACAAACATCCTAAACGAACGAGATTGATTACAATACTGCACCCGCAGCTGAAAGACTATTTGCTCCAATATTGTGACATGCGGGAAGAAAGGGGTGAAAAACTGACACCTGAGAGTCCCTTAGTCGTTGGCCGCTTGCGCGGAAACAGAATTGACGAAGATCGGATTAATGAGGGTGTGAAACGAATTGGCCGCAAAATCGGGATACATCTGGATTATGGAGACACGGACGAAAAATTTACCACTCATAATTTGAGACATTATTTCACAACATCGCTTAAAGAAAACGGAATGAAGGATGACTACATCGAAGATTTGAGAGGTGACCTGCGCAATCGCAAATCTGCAGACGGATATTATCACATACCTGTCAAACGTTTAAAAGAGGAGTATTTTCGTTGTTGTGTGGAATATGACATTCCTGATGAACTCGTAAAAATCTAAAAAAAAGGCAACCCGCCGGTTGGTTGTGGGATACCGGGCGGGTTGTTGATTGGGACTGGGCCTTCCAACTATCAAATCACGTCCAGACCGGGATTCGAACCCGAGTCGGGGCCTCGACAGGGCCCCATGATAGTCCCCTACACTATCTGGACATTGTGTTTTTTCAGGCCGCAGCCTGCGACTCTACAAAGATACTTTTCATATAAAAGGGTTGCCCTTTTTATGATTCTTGTTCAAAATATGAAGGTGATAAATCACTTTCATATTTGAATTGAAGTCCCACCTCCCAGACTCGAACCGGGGGCATCGCGGTGCCTGCGCGATTTTCGCAAACTTTGCGAAAAGACCAAACTACAGCCGCGCACTCTACCACTGAGTTAAGGTGGGTTATTCAAATCAATTCGCTATCGTTTTTTGTTTTCGCGAATCGGATTGATGCCTTTAACTCATTTCCCGTTTCATAAGGCCAGACATTATCAATAGCCCTCGGAAACGTATCTTCACATAGGATTCTTCTTATTTATTCCTTTCGTTAAGGGGCTTTGTCTTGAAATCAAAAGTGAACAAAAAAGTATTTTCTCAAAATTATATGTTAAAACCGTTGAAACGAAAGCCGTTTCAATAAATACCGTTTCAATAAATATTCAAAGGGCCTTTGAATTTTCATTCAAAGACCGGGCGCTTTTGACATCGTTTTTTTATTTGATTTCGTTTTTGGTTCCGTTTTTTGTTTCGCTTTTGGTTTTGTAAACGTTGAAATTGCGCCGTTTTTGGATATATTGTATCTTGAGATGCGGTGAATTACTTTTCAGCCTCCCGCCCGCTGTATTCAGGCGACAATCCGGTTGCCCGAGACAGTGAAAGTCACAACGGTTCCGTTAACTGTCACCGTGTAGTCGCCGTCTGCCAAGTCACTCAGCTGACCGATCTCGGTGGTAATGCTTTCCCATCCGATGATCAAGGTTGTAATACCGTCTTTGATTTGTACCGGAATGGTAATAGCGACATCGTTGTTCTGAAGGGTTCCGTCAACGGTGATGCTTGCTTTGTCAAGCGTCTCAGCGCTTCCGCCGCGCACAACCGTGGTGTTGACAATGATTTTTCCGTCAATGACTTCGATGACTGCGTTTTCAATGACCGCGGGTTTGTAAGTGTACAAGTCGCCGCCGGTAAATTTGAAAACGTAAATGAAAGTTTTGGGGGTGTCGCCGTTAATGATAAGTTGGTAATCGCCGGTCTTGAATTGGCTCTTCTTTCCGATTAAGATGTTAACCGTTTCATAACCGAAATCGCGGGTATTGGCATCGCCGGAATTGATGACGGGGACAATGACGCTGACATTGTTACCTGTCGTATTGACAGTAATATTGTCTTTGTCAAGGCTTTGACTGCGTGTGCCCTGAATTTGTACAACGATGCTTGCCATCACATTATCGCCCAATGTGTAAATTGTCACATCGTAGATGACGGCGGGATCGTAAACCGGCCGTTCTTCAATAAACGGTTCCGTGCTGTTGCTTAAACAGCCGCTGAAACTGATTGCCAAAACAGCGACAGCCAGAATCGACATAATCGTTAAAATTGTTTTTTTCATATTCATTCCCTCTTTTTTTTGAATAAATGTTGTGCCTTGGCGGATTTTATGATCTGCAATTCTCCCATTTCGTTTTTCTGTTTGAATCGTTTTTCGCTTAAATCCGTTTTTTGATTAACCGTTTTTCACATATCCGTTTTTCGTTCACCGTTTTTCGTTTACCGTTTTTCGCTAAACCGTTTTTCGATAAACCGTTTTTCGATAAACCGTTTTTCGATAAACCGATTTCGCTTGCCGTTTTTCGCTTAACCGATTTTCGCTTAACCGATTTCGCTTGCTGTTTTTCGCTTACCGTTTTTCGCTTAATCGATTTCGCTTACCGTTTTTCGCTTAACCGAGTTCGCTTATCGTTTTTCGTTTACCGTTTTTCCGTTTTAAATAGTGAATAAAATGGCCGAAGATGTAGAAAATTCAGCAATAAGTTTTCCGCGCGATAAATGCGAGGGCTGTATCAAGGATACATCCCTTTCCCGCAGAGAATTCATTGCGTATCAAAAAACGGCTTCATCGAAGCGTTCAAAAGCCGTCCGTCATTCGTTAAAAAACTCCGGCGTTACGTTTTTTATAGGGGTAACGGACCCTGCAAAATCATTTTTAAAAATTAAATTCCGCCTGCATAGGCACACAAATAAAAATAATAAGTAATAGTATTTAAAACCATTTGCTAAAATTAACGAGTATAATATTGGCAAAATAATAAACAATTTGATTCATCAATGACAATTAAGGAAAGTTCATAAAATTGCTTTTTTTATGATTTTTATGATTTTTATGATTTTTTTAGTTCATTGCCGGCACGAACGCTGAGTTTCAGTGTCTTATATGATGCTGTTTTTTATTCATCGGATTTTGTATTTAAAAAAAATCAATTGAGAAATACGAAGAATATATATGGGATACAACGTAATGTATTAAGGTGTCGCATCTCTTAAAAGCACCGGACTTCGTCTCAATTATTAATCTTCTTTTTGGGATGGCTTCTATCTTTTTCACGTTCAGCGGATCATTCGGTATTGCGGCAGCCTGTCTTTTGGTTGCGGCGGCAGCGGACGGCATTGACGGATATGTCGCCCGAAAAACCTCAAGCGGCCCGCTCGGCGCCCATATTGATTCGTTAGTGGATGCCGTCTCTTTTGGCGTTGCGCCTGCCATTCTCATTTATTGCATGAGCGGAGAATTGATTTCTGTTCTTTTCGTTTGCTTTTATGTCATCTGCGGTATCTACCGGCTGGCGCGTTACAACGCTTTCCCGCCTCAAACGCCTGTTTACTCGGGAATTCCGATCACTGCCGCCTGTGTTTTTTTGGCAGTCATGACGATTTTCTACTTAGAGGCATCCGCCGCCTTTGAAATCCCCTTCAGCAACGTGTTGATTTACATCATTTTGTTCATTTTGTCACTGTTAATGGTCAGCACCGCCCCTTACCCGAAAATCATGAAGAAATTCATCTTCATTCTTTTGATTATCCTCTTTTCGGGAACGATCATATCCGTATTTGTCAGCGGCCTCATCATTTTCCCCGGGATTTTGTTCCTGTTGATGCTGTTTTACCTGCTGTCTCCGCTTGCCGGCCTGATATGGAAGAAAGACTCCGTCCGACTCTGATTCGGAGGTGTTCGGTTGGCGTCAAATTCAAATCATTCAAACCATTCTAATCATTCTAACCATTCAATTCATTCAAACCATTCAACCCCGACCGAACGGGACAATGCTCTTTTTGAGGCGGGTATCAAACTCGGCTCCCTTTATCACCAGTTCGTCGGCGCCCCTCTTTCTCTTTCCGGCATCGCCCCTATGGAAGACGCGATCAAAAACAGCATTGGCGCTCAGCCTTACGTCGAATCCGTCAGCGTTAAGATTGATGAAAAACGCGTCAAAGAGGAACTGAATGAAACCTTTGGATACACGGAATTAAAAGGAATCATGCTGACCGTTCGCGTTGTCATCAAGTACAATTCTGTTCGCGCTTTCGCTTCGATGGAATATGATGAAAAACTCGGTTATCCGCTTATGAAAATTGATAAAGTGGAAGAAGAGTAAAGCGGAAGACGAAGAATAAAAAGAAAGCGGAAGACAAAGAATAAAAAGAAAGCGGAAGACGAAGAATAAAAAGAAGGCGGAAGAAGACGAAAAAAAGAAAGCGGAAGAAGACGAAAAAAACGGAAGACGAAAAATATAAAGTTTTTTTAATCAGCTCATATCCAGCGGATCCGCCTTCATATATTCCCTTAAAACCGTTGTCGCGTAACTCCCTCTCGGTAACTTGAATCCCAGTACAACGGCTGTTTTTCCTTCAAAAAACTCATCCGGCTCAACGGAGACGGCGGGCTCGGCTTCCAGCAAGATTTCTTTGCGAAGTCCTTTTGACGCGACTTCGGGGAAGGCGGGCGCCTTGAAATCTTCTGCCGTGAATCCGGTTTCTTCAATCAGCCGGCGCTCGATTTCTCCCATCGGCCCGTCGGCGAGAGGGGTTTCTGAACCGAAAAGAGGCGCCGTGATGAACGCGCGCTTTCGTTTTAATAGGGCGTTGATGCCGTCAATGTTTTCTGCGTCAACTTTTTCTAAGCGGCCGGAGTCGGGCATTTTGTCTTTCCCGCGGTAACAAACGATATCGCCGAGGGCGGCGGCGTTTAAGGACAGGCCGCTTCTCAGCCGTTCGCAAATGATTCGGTTGAATAGCCATGACTGATAAGCGTGTATAAACATGGTGTAAAGGTTTTTCGGCAAAATCATGAACGCGCCCTTGTAATCGCCGGGGCGCGCGATCAGATGACTGAGGAGCGCTTTTTCGTGTCCCAGATGGGCAGGGAATTCCGCGACGGCTCTTTTGAAGTCTTTGGATTCGCCCAGCCGGGCGCGAACGTCTTTCGTGTCCTCGGGTTCGCCCGGGTGCACTTCTGCCAAATATCTCATCACGGCCTTTTCCAAATCGCCTTTCAAAATGTCGGCGCCAACGAGATGCGTCAGCGGCCGTTTCGCGCCGAATCGCTGTATGCCGAAAAAGTTGGGAACGCCGCCCGCTTTTTGAATCTCGGCGGTTGTTTGGTCAACAGCCGCTTTCGTTTCATCCGCCGGCAGATCGATGTTTCGGATAATGATTTCAAACTCATTCCCTTCCAAATCGCCAAGCCCGATCGGATTTTGAGACCGGCCGAGGACGCGGACGGAAACGTCTTTCAAGCGAACGTTCTCAACCTGTTCTTTCGTGACATCGTAAAGACTCATTTTTTGAACCGTGACGGCTTTTTTGTCCTTCGTCCCGGCGTAAGTCACTCTCTTATGGCTGATGCCGAGAGCGCTTGAATAAGCTTTCAAAAAGTGGTTTGTGTCCCAGTTTGTTTTGGTGACTTCCGTCATCAGGTAACGGCGATTCTTGTCAATCACGTCGTTTTCTTCATAAGAATAATTGGAAATCTCGGTCACTTTAAAATCTTCGGGGCGATACCTGAGAAAACCTTTGACACCCGGTGTATCGGTAGAGTAAAGGTCGATTCCGATTTCTTTTTCCAATGCAGGTACTTGAATATTGTTCATGTTTGTGCCTTGTATGCTTGTGCTGCCCCTGTATTTTTTATCAGAGCATTTTTAAATGGCCGGTAATCTTATCGATTTTTTCTTCCTGCGCCGGCCCGATGCCGAGGACCGTGATTGTTCCCGGCTCAATTTCCGTTCGCCCCGCGTCAGTTATCAATGCTGTCGGCAACCCTTCCCGTCTTGCTTTTTCTTTCAGCTCAAAGAGTTCTTGAAGATTGGCGGCCTTTAGGACAACCTTTTTCTGCCCGCCGGCTTTCCAAGCGTCCAGCTCTCTTTTGTCTGTCCACTCCGCCGCCGAAACCGCGGCATGCGCGACTTGTACGGCAAGCTTCCCGGGTGACAGCTTCAAATCCATGCGCATCACAATGCACTGCTTATATTCGCCCATTTTCCTTTCCTCCGCGTTTGTTCGATTCAAAAGAACGGCGGACCAACTATAAAAATAAAACCAAAGAACTTTACGCCTGTTCTCAGATGAGGCAGATTTGGCAGATTTGGCAACTTGGTAACTTGCCAACTTGGTAACTTGCCAACTTGGTAACTTGTCAATTTGGTAACTTGTCAACTCGGTAACTTGCCAACTTGGCAACTTGGCTGCTTGGTAACATTGCCGACTTGGTAACTTGTCAACTCGGTAACTTGCCAACTTGGTAACTTGCCAACTTAGTAACTTGTCAACTTGGTAACTTGTCAACTTGGTAACTTGTCAACTTGGTAACTTGCCAACTTGGTAACTTGTCAACTTGGTAACTTGTCAACTTGGTAACTTGTCAACTTGGTAACTTGTCAACTTGGTAACTTGTCAACTTGGTAACTTGTCAACTTGCCAACTTGGTAACTTTCCAACTTGGTAACTTTCCAACTTGGTAACTTGTCAATTTGGCAGCTTGGCAGCTTAGGCAGACTCAATTTCGCCCGTTTCTGTTTCGTCCGATTCGGCGCCGAATGATTTTAAAATCTCTTTCAAATACACCCATACGTTTTCGGCGGCGACCAAATTCATCTTTTCCGATGGCGTGTGCGCGCCGATGATATCGGGGCCGATGGAAACCATTTGCATGGTCGGATACTTCTTGCGAAAAACGCCGCATTCAAGACCGGCGTGAATCGCCGTCGCTTTCGCGTCCGCTCCAAACGTTTTCCGGTACACTGCCTGACACTTTTTCAATAATTCTGAATTAAAATCCGGCTCCCACGGCGCGTATGAATGCGACATTTCAAAATTGAAACGGAAACGGTCGGCCAAAGCCATCATTTCTTTGATTTTATTTTTCAATTCGGACTCGCCGCCGGAACGCAGACTGTAAATGATTTCCAATTCCATTTTTGATTCTGCCGCGCCGGCATCGGGTTCAAAGGATTCGGTTTCGGAATGACCTTTATGGCCTTCATCACTGCCTTCGTCACAATTTCTACCACTGCCCTCATCACTGCCTTCATCACTGCCCTCATCACTTCTGCCGTCATCGTTTCCATCACGGCCTTCAATACGACACACAAGAAGTTCGGCAGGCGTCCGCGTCCTGACAACCGCCAAATTCCCCGATACCCACACCAAATTCGAGGCCCTTGACGACATTTCAAAAACGCCTGTTTGAACGGATGAGATGAACTGAATCAACTGTTCTGTATTTTTTGTAGAGAAGGATTTCAGGCAGTCATCTTCATTTGACAAATCCGCTTCAGTCACGGTCACCGTCAACCCCGCGTCGTTAAAACCCGGATCCGACAGAATCGCGGCGGCATAGTTTTCACTTTCCGCTATCAGTGTTTTGAACGGAACCGTTGTCATAAACAGACATTCCGCATATCGGGGGATAGCGTTGTGGGCGCCGCCGCCTTTCATTCTTACTATTTTTAAACAGTTGAGAGGATATTGTTCATGAACGGTTCTCAGGAAATTAATTAAAATACGGTTGGCGTTGCCGCGGCCAACGTGAATTTCAGTTCCCGAATGGCCGCCGAGCAGGCCGGCAACGGTTAAAGTATAAGCAGACGGGCCGACGCAAGCGTCTTTCAGAGTTTTTTGACCGGTTTTACCATCGTTTTCTTCAGTCTCATCATCGGCATCGTCGTCATCGGTTTCATCGTCGTCGTTTTCATCGTCGGCATCGTCGTCAGTCTCATCATCGTTATCGCCTGCTGTTTTGCCTGCTGCTGCCCCTGCTGCTGCCTTGCCTGCTGCTGCCCCTGCTGCTGCTTCCTCATCATTCACACAAGCGTTTTCCGTCAGGATCTGTTTTTTGAACCCGATTTGTGTTCCGCCGGCGCAACCGATGATGATGACGCCGTCTTTTTCCGAGTCCAAATTCAGCAGTATTTCCGCTGAAATGAAATCGTCTTCCATGCCTTGCGCGCCTGTCATCCCTGCTTCTTCATCTGTTGTGATAAGCAATTCCAAAGGCGGGTGAGGGATTTCCGATGACGCGGCAATCGCCATTGAATAAGCGATTCCGATGCCGTTGTCGGCGCCAAGTGTCGTCCCGTTCGCCGTTAAGTACGGAATATCGTTTTCGGTGACGTAAGACAAAGAAATGCCGTCTTTTGAAAAATCGTGAGGGCTGCCGTCTGCTTTTTCGCAGACCATGTCCATATGGGATTGTAAAACGACGGGCGGCGCGTCTTCGTATCCGGCGGTCGCGGGGACTTTGATTAAAACGTTATTGTAACGGTCCCTTTTTGTTTCAAAACCTTTCACCTTTCCGAAATCTTCAAGGAGAGAAGCGATCCGCTCTTCGTTTTTAGAACAGCGCGGAATCTTTGAGATTTCTTCAAAAAAGAATAAAACTTTATTAAAATCAGAAGATTGACGGTTTATTTTTTCATTTGTGGTTTCGGCTTCCTGCATATTTATTCATCCCGTTCCTTCGTCCTAATAATTTTTCAAAAGCACCATCTTCATAATAATGTTTCAAAGCTTCTTCATGATGGTTCATAAGCTTTTTCATAATGTTTCAAAGCTTCTTCATGATGTTTCAAAGTTTCATAATGTCTCTAAAGCTTCTTTTAATATTTTTAAATCATCGGGGTCTGCTTTTTTTGTCAGCTGCTCAAGGAAAAAGGGCACGTCGCGGCTACTGCCGTCGTTGTCGCTGCCGCTGTCGTCGTTGCCGCTACCGCTGCCGCCGCTGCCGCCACTACCGCTGCCGCTTCCTTCGCTGCCTCCGCCCTTCCTTTTCAAAAGCAAAACATTTCCGATTTCCCGTCCTTCACCGACGCCGGCCGCTGTTTTCAGGATCATTTCGCCGGACAGGCTGTCGGGGCATATCAGGAAATTCGCTTCTTTGACGGCGTCTTCAATCAAAATCGTATAATTTTCAGACGGCATTTGTTCCTGTGCCAGAATTTTTGTGACCGCGTCCGCGTCTTGAATCGTTTTGTCAACCGTTGCGTTCCGCCCGACATCGCCTTTTCGGCCGCCGGAGATGACGCCTATAAATGGAGTGATTCCCAAACGTTTCATAACGAAAGCTCCTTCGTGGGAACAAAAAAGAAGGTCATCCGGCGTTTCATTCATATCGGGGCCTGACGGCGCCGAAAAAATTAAGACACCTTTGGCGGTCAAAAACACGGATAAGCGGAAGATTTTGTCGATGCCGTACCGCTTTTTTATCTCGTTGTATGTTTCTTCCGGTTCATTCTTTTCTAAAAGAATAACGCTTTGGTTTGATTTTTCGGCGACGCGGTCGCCGTTAAGAACCGGAAATAAAGAACGGGCTGAAATCATTGTATCCCTGTTATTCGCTTACTGTTGTTCGCTTACTGTTATTCGCTTACTGCTATTCGCTTACTGCTATTCGCTTACTGCTATTCGCTTACTGCTATTCGCTTATTTGCTATCTGTTATTTGTTTATTTCATTAATACTTTCGCAACATATGAAAAAACATTCATCATACAGTCACGAAAAGAAATGGAAACGAAAAACTGAACAACAAATTATGAAAGAATTTATGATAAAAATTTATGATTAAATTTTTGAGAAGAATAGTCGTGCGCCGCATTTTCGTCTTTCGTCCGCTTCGCTACCGAAATCCGAAATTGCGGTCGTACTTGAACTTTTCAAGGAATGAGAAAAATGAAACACCCCCTTCTTCAAAAAATAAGAAAAGGGAACGCCCCTTTTCCCGAAACTTATCTTTCAGGTTTTTGGAAAAGCGGCGTTCGGGTTTGAATAAAACGAACGAATTGGTGTTTCATTTTTTTATTCTCTTTTAACTCCTCAAACCGACCGTTCATTACGAATTCCGGTCTGAGCGCAGCGAAGAACGGAATCGGAATGAACGGCTATTTTCATTATTTGCTGATGCTGATGTTGATGTTGATGCTGTTACCGGTTTATTTTCAGTCTATTTTCAGTCTATTGTCTGTCTATTGTCAGTTAATATTGATGATGATATTGATGAGAATAAGTCGTGCGCCGCATTTTCGTCTTTCGTCCGCTTCGCTACCGAAATCCGAAATTGCGGTCGTACTTGAACTTTCTGTGAAAACAAAAAAGAAAACACTCCTTCAAAAAATTATGAAAAAGCAGGTGTTTTACGCTATTGATTCATCGAAAATGGAGAGTTGTCAATCAATACGAAATTTATGTTTCACGTTTCACGTTTCGCGTTTCATGCTTTGCGTTTCATGCTTTGCGTTTCATGCTTCACGCCTTCATTTATGAATGTTTTTATACCTCCTACAACTTATTCATTGTACAATTAAGCATCATTCGCACAAATGGACATATTTTTTTCAAGATTTTTCGTAACTCAGGAGTTTTTTATGGAAGAATTCAACCAAGCCCCCATTGCCGAAGAGTTGGCCAAACGGCAAAAATCAATCAGTGTTGCTGAGTTCTTTGAAAAGAATCGTCATATTCTCGGGTTTGATTCGGCGCCGCGCGCTTTGATTACGACGGTGAAGGAAGCGGTGGATAATTCACTTGACGCCTGTGAAGAAGCGGGGTATTTGCCGGATATTATGGTTCAAATTAACCGCGGCGACGGCGATTATTTGACGATTATTATTGAAGACAACGGGCCGGGTATCGTGAAGGAGCAGATTCCGAAGGTTTTTGCGAAGTTGCTTTACGGGTCCCGCTTTCATGCGCTGAAGCAAAGCCGCGGGCAGCAGGGTATAGGTATTTCCGCGGCGGTTCTCTATTCTCAAATCACGGCCGGCAAATCCACTAAAATCATTTCCCGTGTTGACCACAAAACGCCGGCGCATTATTATGAACTCATGATCGATACGAGCACCAACGAGCCTTCGATTTTGGAAGACAAGACGGTGGACTGGGAGCGGCCCCACGGCACGCGTATCGAAATCGAAATGGCGGCATCTTATGTCAAGGGGCGGAAGCAATCCGTTTATGAATATTTGAAATCGACAGCGATTATCAATCCTCATGCCCGTGTCCGCCTCATTGAGCCCGACGGCAATGAAATTCTTTTTGACCGCGCGACAGATGAAATTCCGGCGCAAGCGGAAGAAGTGTTGCCCCACCCGCACGGCATTGAGCTTGGAACGCTTATAAAGATGCTTCAAAACACGGAGCGCCAAAAACTCGCACCCTTTTTACGCTATTCTTTTTCAAAAATCGGGCTTCAAACGGCGGATGAAATCTGTGACGCGGCGGGGCTTGATAAGGAAACAGACCCGCGCGAAATGGGCCGAAACGACGCCGTCAAACTCCTAAACGCTTTTAAGAAGGCAAAAATCATGGCGCCGTCCACGAATTGTTTGTCGCCGATTACAGAAGACTTGATTTACCGCGGTTTGAAAAAAGAGTTCAGCGTTGACTTTATCGCGACATCCGCCCGTAAACCCGCCATCTATTCCGGCAATCCGTTCGTGATAGAAGTCGGTGTCGCTTACGGCGGCAATTTCCCGAAAGAAGAGAAAGCGCAGATCATGCGTTTCGCCAACCGCGTGCCTCTTTTGTACCAGCAGGGCGCCTGCGCTGCCACGCAAGCGATTGAAAGCATCAAGTGGAAGCAATACGGCATCAGCCAGCCCGGCGGCGGCGTGCCGTTCGGCCCGTTCGTCATTTTGGTGCACATCGCGTCCACAAACGTGCCGTTCACATCCGAATCCAAAGACGCGATCGCCGGCATTGACATCATCGAAGAAGAAATTCAGCTGGCCGTCAAAGAAGTCGGCCGCAAGATGAAAACCTATCTCGGCAAGCAGGACGATTTGAAAAAACGCCGCGAAAAGGAAGTGATTATTACAAAGCTGCTCCCTCAG
>WRCE01000005.1 GCA_009784005.1 Candidatus Methanimicrococcus labiotermitis | reverse complement strand
GGCACCGGTCCGATGGATGATACTAACCTTCTCAGCACCGTGACTTACACGCTGAAGATGACACCCATCCCGACACACGCTCAGGACAACAGCATTGACGTTGTTTTCGTCGGCTGGAGCGCTTCCGCGGTCACAGCGATTCTTGAGGCGAGCGACATTGTGACACTTGCTCTCATCACAGACGTGACGATTAGCGGCGCTGACGTAACTGTCTACGCTGTCTGGGGCTACGACACGACCACCACGGGTATACCCGATGTTTTGGACACGCAGTACAAGATCGAATACGCTCTGAACGGCGGCACAACCGGTCCCGCGGATGACATGCATCTGCTCAGCACTGTTACTTACACTCTGAGCGCTACCATTCCGACACACGCGAATGTGATGCACAACAGCAAGAGTACGCCTGTCGTGTTCGTCAACTGGAGCGACGCGCCGGCGCTCATCCTGACAAAGGATGACGCATCGGTTCTGAGCGCCATGACCTTGGTCACAAGCCTCACAATCGGTACAAGCGATGAAATCGTCTACGCGATTTGGGGCTTTGACACGACCGGCAACGGTGTTCCCGACGTTTCTGACACGAAGCACTTAGTGACGTATGACTTAAACGGCGGCACATCAGGTACCGGACCGATGCCGAACCCGGAAACGGTTGTGGAACAGAACGGTTACACGTTCAGCACAACGCCGCCGGACCACCCGCAAGTCAACAGTACTGATGTGGTGTTCGTCGGCTGGTCAGACACGCCTGTCAGTCAGATTCTCGGTTTGAACGATGCATAGCCCGGAGTTTTGGCGGCAGCGGATATCACCGCTGACATGACTGTGTATGCAGTCTGGGGCTTTGACACGACCGGCAACGGTATTCCTGATATCTGTGAGTGGGTGTATGTACCCGGACAGGGCTCAGGTTTCGGCAACGCAACGATTGTGGGCCCGGGAGGAAACCAGTCTGAACAAAGACCGCAAGAACAACCGTCTGAACAACCGCCTGAACAACCGCCTGAACAAGAAAGGCCGCAAGACAGGGACAGACCGATTGAATCGGGAGAACAGCCGACACAAGGCGGCGAAACGACGCAGGATATGAACAGTAACCTGTGGATCATCGTCATCTTGTTCTTGCTGGCATCTGTCATCTTCATCTTGTTCTTCTTGTGGAGGGACGAGGAAGAAGAGGAAATAGAGACCTGAGGCAGAACTGAGACAGGCCTGAAACAGGTTTGAAACAGACTTGAAACAGGCCTGAATGGGGGGCCTGAACGAGTCTGAACGGCCTGAACGGGCCTGAGGCTTGAAACAGACCTGAAACAGACCTGAAACAGACCTGAAACAGGCCTGAAAAATATCACGCTGATTTTGGATACACCCAACCAAAATCATAAAACGAGGTTCATTCAGCTACATGAATTAACCGCAAAAAATCCATACCCAACCATGAAAGACAGTCCCGCGGGACTGTCTTTCAACACACTTTTTTTGAGATTTTGAATGGATTATCAGACATAATAAAAATCCGGCAATCAGCCGCCGGGGTGTTGCTGATATTATTTTTTTACCTTGGAAGTGTTTGCAACACAGGTGTTACTTCCTTTGGTTCAAAATATTGAACGATAATACCCTCATTATCGGAGCGGGAAGACAAAACAGATGACGCGGGTCTTTAGGTGGCCCTCTCTCAAAATGATTTTCTCAAAAAAACGAATCATTAAAAAATGGATTATCCCGAATAAAATAATCTCAAAAAAAAAAGAATACAGATTCCCCCGCGCGAACAAATTGCGCCGCGGCGAAGGGAATAATTGAGCAGAAATTATCTGCTCAACATCATTTCTGCGGTTTCGGGCTTGTAAATCCAGCCGGCCGGCAGAACTTTTGTGCTGTGGTAGTATTTCACGAGCCTTCTGATTTTGGACTCCGTCAACTGGAGCGCTCTTTTGTTGTGAAGGTCGTGTTTGTTGGCAGTCATGTGCTTTCTGAGTCTGAGGGCCTTGATAATTAAGTTGGTCATGTCTTCCGGAAGGGCGGGCGCCACTTCGTTGTCTTTTAAGATCTGAGTAATCTTTTTGCCGGTCAGCAATTTCACATCGCCGACACCATACTGGTCTCTTAAAATCATGCCGATTTGGCTTGTCGGAATACCTTGCTTCCACATTTCAACAACAAGCTTTACAGCTTCATCTGACGAAACAATGGACCAGTCGGGAACTTCGGTTCGAAGCGGCTTCTTTGAGCCGGCCGTACCTTTTCTTTTTGTATGCATTTTTGCCATAATATCAACTCCGATAACCGCTACTTCGAAAAGTCATGTCCCGCCCGAGGGCAGCCGGCAATCATTTCTTCGCGCGTTACTGTGTCGAAAATAACTCAAGAAAAACAATTCAATCGGATTTTTACCATTAAATAATCGGCATAAAATATGACATTAAATAATTGAAAATCGCAATTTTTTCCGTTGAATCAAAATCGCAACACTCCAAAATACGAACAATGTATATAAACATTCGGTATTTGAGAGGCCGCGAAAAGCGTTTGAAACCGACGGCAGAGGGCAGCGTCTCGGTTAAAGTCACAGGCGGGCACGTAAAAGTAGGATAAGTGTGTTTTTATTCGCCAAATTCGACGTCGTCTCACTTCATTTTTTCCTTGATTTCACGAATCATATCTTGTGTTTTGGCGAGATCCGCCGTTTTGTTTTCCTGCCGGAACAACGTCTCAGCCAATTGAATTTTTTGAAGCGCCTGCTCGTATTCTTCCATTAAGTAATAGACGCCGGCCATATTGTAAAAGGACTCGGCCATTTGGACTTTCATGCCCAATTTTTCTTCCAGCACCAGACTCTGCGTCAAATAGTCTATCGCCTGCTTATAATTTTTTTGACGAATCGCGCTGATAGCGAGCAGATTCATGTGTTTCATCGATTGCGCGATCATTTCATTGCTGTCCGGCTTTTGCGCTGATGTCTGTGCTGATTTCTGCGCCGAATTTTGCGCTGATGTCTGCGCCGGTTTTTTCGTCTCGTTCATATTTTGCACCTTTTACTCATTGTTTTTCGCGTTCGTCACTCTTTCAATCAATTCAATTTCTTTTTGCATCGCCTGACGGAATTTTTCTTCCGCGAAAGGGATGCCGGCTTGATAATATTCAACCGCTTCTTTCAGCATTCCTTTTTTTTCAAGCTCCATTCCTTTTTTCATCGCGGCTTTGGATAATTTTCCCAACAGTTTGTCACAGTTTTCGGTATCCGTTTTGGCCTTCTCATGCATTTCCCGGCACAGCGCTCCGTATGTTATCGCTTTGAACAAATCATCTTTCAGCACTTCTAAATTTGCCAAATTAAAATAAGACTTAGCCATACCGTCATAATAAGTCAGCACCCGGGTCAGCTCCAAAGACTTTTGGTAGTAAGTCTCCGCGTCAGCGAGCCTGCCCTCTTTGATCAGTTTGACGGCGTGATTATTTAACCCTTTTATTTCATTGGCAATTTCCCGAAGGATTGACTCGTCCATTCCTTTTTCCCCTTTTTTTCATCAAAATCATCAAACCGCTTCTTTTGACGGCCTTCATCCATCTCAAACGCCGCCGTCTTTTTCGTCTTTTTTTCCGCGGAATTCATCGGCGCGGCGGCAGGTTTTAAATTCCATTGTGACGGCTTGGCAGTTAAAGTTTCTTGTTTCGACTGTCTCGTGTCCAAAGTTTCTTTCTTTGACTGTCTCGTGTCCAAAGTTTCTCTCTTTGACTGTCTCGCGTCCAAAGATTCCGGTTTCAACTTCTGCGCGGTTACAGTTTCCCGTTTCGGCCGCTCTGTGATGCCGGCTTCCGGTTTCGGCTGTCCTATTGAAGATTTTCGTTTTTGCCGCCGCGCGTCTGAAACTTCCGAGTTCGCCGGCAGTGCGGTTTCAGCTTTCGGTTTCAGTTTCTCGGCGGTTAACGTTTCCTGCTTTGGCTGTCGTTCGATTAAGGCCTCTCGCATCCGGTTCTGTCTTCTTAAATCTTCCTTCATTGATTGCCGGGTACTTGATTCTTCGAGCATTGACAGCTGCGTTTTCAATTCTTCGCGCATCGGTTGCTGCGTTTTTAACTCTTCGCGCAACGGTTGTTGCGTTCTTAATTCTTCGTGCATCGATTGTTGCGTTCTTAATTCTTCACGCAACGGTTGTTGCGTTCTCAATTCTTCGCGCATCGGTTGTTGCGTTCTTAATTCTTCACGCATCGCAGGCTGCGCTTTTAACTCTTCACGCATCGGCCGCTGTTCGATTTCGGAAGTCCCGTCTGTGATAAAGTCTCTGATAAGCGATACCGGCTTATCATCATCGCTCATCCGTTTGAACTCAATTTTCTCGGCATCCGACCTGTCTGTTTTTTTCTTTTCAGACAGCATGCCCTTTCGTTTTTCATGGGTTTTTTCAAAAACGGACTGTTTCTTTTTATCGCCGTCACTGACAGACAGGCTGTGCTGAGGAGAGGCGCGGCGCGTTTTAGATTGTAACTTCCCGTCTTTTGATTTTCGTTTTTTTCGGGCGGCCCGCTTCTTTTCAGCTTCGTTTTCTTCCGCTTTTGGGTCTTCTTCCTCAATGGGCATATCCATCGGAGGCATATCCATCGGGGGCAGCGTCACCCGAAACAGAGGGTCGGTTTCCTCTGCGGGCGGTTCGGTTCCCGAACTTTCCTCGGGACTGTCCGGGTCCTCTTCGTCATCCCAAAAATTCGGGTCTAACAAAACAGAATCCTTAAAAAGAGCTTCCAAATCCTTATCATCCGGGGAAAAGCCGGACGTCTTGTCTTCGATTTGGTTTTCGATTTTTCCTTCGGTTTCGCCTTCGGTTTTGCCTTCGGTTTGGTTTACGGATTGGTCTTCGGTTTTGTTTTCAGAAGCCATATTCTTCCCTTTTTCAGAAGTCATATCATTCTCCTCAAAACAATCTCCTCAAACATTATCTTCAAACATTATCCTCAAAACGTTATCATCAAAAAAAAAGTTTTCCGCGGAAAGCCGCGTTAATATTGAAAACCGCGGCGCGGCCATTTACACTTCGACTGCGGCGCGGTCAATTTTAGAAAAACAACGGCGCGGTTAATTTTACTTAAACCGCGCCGCCGCTTTCCGGTATCTTAAAAATGATTTTACGTTTATTCACTTTCGGGGATGGGAGCGCCCGGCGGCAAACCCAGTTCCGTTCTTACGATGTCATCCATGACTGCTTTTTGTTCTCTGGCAAGAGCCAACTCGATTTCTCTGAGCTGCACTTCAAACTGTTGCTGCATCGCTTGGGACTTCATATCCAAAAGTCTCTGAATAAACGGATTCGGGGGCATGGGCATCAATCGGGTTTTGATGGTGCTGGAACCTTCCTGTGTGAAACTGTATTTATTTGTATAGGAAGCGTCAATCGGCGTGACCCTCGTGGAGACTTTGGTGTATTTGGGCAAAACCCTTTTGAAAAGCGGGTGTCTGACAGAATACGATGTTTTTACCGTTTCCGATACATTCGATTGCTGAATAATGGGTTCTTCTCCTTCATTCACGAAACTGACAGCCATCTGAACTTCAATCATGGTTTCGACAAACTGATAAAACGTAGGCTGAAAGCCTGCGCCGATCATGGATGTTATCATTTCATCGTCAGCGTCACCGACAATATCTCCGCTGCTGTCTAATTTAATCCTCGGAAGAGAGACGGGGTGGTTTGTTTTGTCACCCATTTGCCTCAGTATTTCAATGCTCGCTCTGTCCAACCTGAGCTGACTTTCGGCAATGGCTGATGCCATGTTGTAAATCATTTCCGGGAAAGGCACATCCAACAATTTTTGGCCGACATTTATATTTGAAAACATATCTCATTACTCCTTCTGTTATCGTTTAGAATTTTTTTCAAAATTTTTAAATCGTTTCATAAATCCTTTTCACTTCTTTTGAAAATCCGCTCACGTGCTTTCGGTTGACGTTCCGGATGAAGATTCTGTTGAAGACCCTACCGCGGATTCAGACTTTAATCCGATGAGTCCCTGAAGAGTGGGATTTGGCGGGAGAGGCGTAATCTTTGTTCTCAAAAGGCTTGAGCCGTCAACGCTGTATGAATACTTTGACGAATACGAAGCGTTTACCGAAGCGGAGAAGACTCCAAAGCCGGCCTTTGTTTTGACGTTGACATTCGCGTCGGTACTTTTCTGCATGGATATCGCCATCTTGACTTCGATGATGGTATCGGTAAACTGATAAAACGTGGGCTGGAAACCTGCGCCGAGAAGCGTTGTTTTGACTTCTTTGCCGGTACTCACGTTTGTCAGTTTAATCTCTTCTGTCCCCATCATTTTGGCGATTTCACAGCACACTTTATCCATTTCAAACTGACCTTGGGCGATGGCGAGGGCCAGTTGGAGAACCATGTCCCCAAACGGTACATCTAACAAATCTTGACCTACACTCATTTTGATTCACCTATTATTTTACACACAATTTACATACAATTTACAATTTTACATACAATTTTACATACAATTTTACATACAATTTTACACACAATTTACATACAATTTTACACACAATTTACATACAATTTACACATTTTTTTTTACGACACACGTTTTGTTGATTATTCAGGCGTGATATCTTTCGGTACCGCGCCAATCGTAAATTTGATACGGCTTAAGGCTTCTTCGCTGTTGGCGGATAAGCTCGGGGCCGACATTCTCAGCTGGCCGTTGTCGGTTTTGGCGACATACGCCTTCATCTCCAAGTCCAGCTCCTTGATGATATAATTTACAGACGCGTCTCCTGTATTGGCTGAATTGTTAAACTCATCAATAACGCCGGTGAGATACTTGGCAAGGTCCTTCATTTCAAAGGAGGCCTGCACATTTTTGTCCATGGTGTCCAGCCTGCGTTCCACTTCCGCTTTAGCGGCTTGTTCGCTCACGAATAAGGTATTTATATCGCTCAAATTGCTGTTGGCGATTGTCAAGTCGCGCTTTGCTTTATCCAAGTCCGATTCCAGCGTAATCAACTGATTGGTTTTTAATCCGATTTCAGTCGTTAAGGCAGTATTTAGCACTTGGATTCTGACTTTTTCTTGAAGCAGAACGTTGTCCGCATCGGCTCCTTCCAATAACGCAGTTAATTGTCTTTGAGTCGCGGCGGCTGAAGCTCTTTCTCTTTCCAGTTCTTTGATGACTTCCTCTAACTGATTCTGAATCGCCGCGTTCTCGGCAAAACTCGTCGCGTATCTTTTTTCCGCCATGCTTATTCCTCCCCGTCAGCCTCATAGTAGGCAATGCTTATGATATCGTTTCTCTTCGCTTCCGTTCCGGCTTCTTTTGACTGCATGAACACCTGCGTGTCTTTGCCGTTGTCTGTCGGCCCCGCGATGCGTTCTAAGGCGCCGACTCTTAAAAGTGAGGCGATGATGACTTCTTTTGCTTCTTCAACGCTGAGGTCTGAAAGGTCGGGAACTAAAACGGCGTCATTGACTTTTGCGGGCGGCGGGACCGGCACAATCTTGAACTTCAACTCGCTTTCAATGCTTGCCGTGCTTTTAAAATAGTTTTGATATTTGGCGTTGATCGGCGCAATCCGCATCGTGTTGAGAATTCCTTTGACAGACTTCCCGTCACTCTGAATCTCGCCTTCTTCCGTTTCTTCTTTAACGACGGCGTAGTCCACTTTAATCGTAAATGTGGTTTCCGGCAGGGCATACCACGTGGCAGCGATGCCGTATTGGCTCAGGTTTTCATCCGCGTCAATGTATTGCTGAACCGCGAGGGAACTCATGTCAAGTTCGTGCTGCGCTTGAGCAACGCCGCGGCCCATTTCCGCAATCATCTCGCCCAAGCCGAAGTAAAAACCGCTCCCGACTGTTTTTGGTTGCAAAAGGCCGCTGCTTGCAGCGCTTGCCGGCTTGTCGGCGTTATTTGAATTTTGTTCCTCGGCGAGGAGGAATTGTTGATGAATGGCATCTCTCTCAGCCTGAGTCAGTTCACTGCGCGAAGAACTCCTTCTGAAGAGCAAATCTAAAGGCAGGTCATCCGGTTCCGGTACAAAATCATATTTTAATTCGGCGGCTTCCGCTTTCCAAGCGTCTAAATTGGCTGCCGCAAAAGGTTTTTGGTAAGAAATGTTGGAACTTTCAATAAGCTGAAATAAAACTTTCGTATTCGCGGCGGCCAAATCCTCTATGTGTCGGACGCCCGATTCAACCAAAATTCTGGAATAAACCGCGTCAATTCCTTCGACGCGCATCAAATCCGCTTGCTTCGCCCAAATGTATACGGTTCTTACATTAATTTTGATATTCGAGGCTAAAGTTTCACGGTTGTTTCTCGTCTTTGTTTTTTTCTGCAAATCCTCAACCGTGACAATCCCTTGCTCCCCTAAGCGTTTACTGATTGCCGCGCCTATCCCGTAGATGTCAGTTAAATTTTTGTTAGTCATACTGTTCCTAATTTCTGTGACGATCGTATCATCCCCTTCGATTTAGTCATCTCCTAAATCTCCTCATATGGATTACCCGGTTCAATGAGAAATAATACTGAAAAAAAAGAAATCATACAGATTTTCGATCCGTCAACAGACCGCTTCTGTTTTTTATGCACAATTTCTTTACGACAATTGGTTATGGTAAAAAAATATTGCATGTTATATATACGTTATCGTATGCAAGAACATATTATCATGCAGCTGAGCTATATTTTCTAAGAAACATAGTTGTATTTCCATGAAATATATGTATGTTATTATAACGTTAAGTTATATTATTGCACAATTTAGTTATGTTTTTGTATGATAATCTATCTATTAAATTATCTATGTTATATCGTGTAAATATTTTAATGTGAACTCTCTCAGATAGTGATTTATGATGAGAATGTTAAAGATTAATTGATTGATAAAGATTAATTGATTGTCAGCGTATTGAAAGGTCAGCTATAAAGTCAGCAATAATGTCAGCAATAATATCAGCAAATATCAGCAATAATATCAGCAACAATTTCAGCAATAATGTCAGCTGAATTTTTTAGTAAAGGGGATTCAAATGGATTTTTCAAAATTTTTAGCGGAACACCCGTATGTTGATTTTTCATCCCCTCTCATTCAAGCAAAAGCTGACGAATTATTCCGCGGCATAACCAATGATGTTGAGAAGACCAAAATTGCTTATGAATATGTCAGAGATGAAATTCCGCATTCATTTGACATACCGTTCTTTGACATCATTGTCAAAACAATTACGGCAAAGGCCTCCGATGTTTTAAAACATGGAACGGGGATTTGTCACGCGAAATCGAATCTTCTCGCGGCTTTATTGAGGTCTCAAAGTATTCCCGCCGGCTTTTGTTTTCAGCATCTGACGCTTATGGATGACGATTCTTCGGGTTATTGCGTTCATTGCTTCAACGCCGTTTTTGTAAACGGCCGTTGGATAAAAATTGACGCCCGCGGAAACACAAACGGCAAAAACGCTCAATTTTCTTTAAACGAACCGATACTTGCTTTTCCAATCCGAAAGGAATATGACGAATACTTTTGGGACGGCATATACGCGTCTCCACACATGGATTCAATGAAAATGCTTGAAAAAGCAAAAACATTGCAAGATATATTGAACAATATTCCGGATTATGTTCATGAAGCGCCGGATGTGACGGAATAATTAAAGCCGGTTGAAGCAGATTAAAGCTGAATAAAGCTGAATAAAGCTGAATAAAGCTGATTTAAACTGAATAAAGTTGATTAAGAGCGGTAAATATGATGAGAAATACAGAACAGACAATAGGCAATCTGATAGACAGACAAGGAGTTTCTTTTATCAGTTCCGTTGACAGTGACGGTTATCCGAATACAAAAGCGATGCTGTCGCCGAGTAAACGCGAAGGCATCAAAACTTTTTATTTTTCGACAAACACGTCTTCCATGCGCGTGTCCCAATATCGCGAAAATCCAAAAGCGTGCATTTATTTTTTCGATAAGCGATTTTATCGCGGCGTCATGCTGAAAGGCACAATGGAAGTCTTGGAAGACGCGGCGAGTAAAGAAATGATTTGGGAGGAAGGCGATATAGTCTATTATCCCAAAGGTGTGACCGACCCGGATTATTGCGTTTTGAGATTTACGGCCGAATCCGGCAGATATTACAGCAATTTTAATTCGGAAGATTTCATCCCGAAATAATGGTCATCCGAAACAATGGTCATCTGAAATAATGGTCATCCGAAATAATGGTCATCCGAAATAATGGTGCTCTTGATGATGAAATGAAAACCGCTGTCTGAGGGAAGGCAAAGAAAGTAATTTTTAAGCGCATATTTAATTAATACAAACAGCCGTATCTCATTATTTATCTCAAATCTCATAAAATCTCATTATTCATCTCAAATCACATTAAAATCACTGAAAATCACTTAAAATCACATTGTAATTCTCATTAAAATCTTAAATGATTGAAATTTCCCGGATGTTTTTACATGAAATATATTGTCATTATCGGAGACGGAATGGCCGACCTTCCCATTCCCGAATTGGGCGGCAAAACCATTCTTCAATCGGTCGCAACGCCGAACATGGATTATCTTGCCAAACACGGGCGAACCGGATTGGCCGTCACGGTTCCCGAAGGCTATCCTCCGGGAAGCGATGTCGCTAACATGTCAATTTTCGGTTACGACCCGGCAGAATATTATACGGGGCGCTCTCCGCTGGAAGCGCTCAGTATGGGCGTTAAGCTCAGCGGCAGCGACTTGGCTTTTCGGACAAATCTGATTACAATCGGCAACGCTGACGGCACTGTCGGCGGCGACGGGTTTTCTTTCAAAGACGCTCACATTGTCGATTACAGCGGCGGCCACATCTCCTCAGAAGAAGCGGGACAGCTGATTCGAACCATTGACAAGGAGCTTGGAACACCGCAGTTTCGCTTCCATCCGGGTATCAGCTACCGCCATCTGCTGGTTGCCAAAGAAAATTTCGGCAAGAATTGCTCTTTTACGCCGCCGCACGACGTGACGGGGCAAAAAGCCGCCGGGCACCTCCCGAGGAGCGCTCAGGGGGACGCGGCGTCTGAGGAAGCCGCTCGGATTTACACGGATATGATGGCCGCTTCTTTTGATATTTTGAAGGACCATCCCGTCAATCAAAAAAGGGTCGCGGAAGGGAAACTTCCGGCAAACTGCATTTGGTTTTGGGGTCAGGGCAATGCGCCTCGGTTTGAATCATTTCAAAAGCTTCATAATAAAACGGGCGCCGTCATTTCCGCGGTTGACCTGCTGAAAGGAATCGGAATCGGCGCCGGTCTTGACGTGATTTATGTTGAAGGCGCCACCGGCTTTTTGGACACAAATTATAAAGGAAAAGCGCAGGCCGCAATGGAAGCGCTGAAAACAATGGATTTCGCTTTTGTTCATATCGAAGCGCCGGATGAATGCGGCCACCTCGGCGATTATAAGAAAAAGATACAGGCGGTTGAGGATTTGGACGCTAAAATTGTCGGGCCTCTTTTGGCGCACGCCAAATCTTTGGCGGAGCCGTGCCGCATTCTGGTCATGCCCGACCATCCGACGCCGGTCGCTTTAAAGACGCATACAAGTGATCCGATTCCGTTTGCGCTTTACGACACAAGAGAACAAGACGTCGACGACGTCGAATTTTATGATGAAGATTCGGTAAAGGTCGGCAGTTTCAAAACGGTTTACGCGCCCGATTTGATTTCAATCATGCTTGAAAAATAATTGTTCAGCCGTGTTCAAATTCAAGAGGTATTTGCGGATTCCTCTTGAGTAATTTTCTTGAATAAATTAATATAATTTGAACTCAGGTATATTACAAGTATTACAAGTATTACAAGTTAATTAATACGTTAATAACAAATACGTTAATAACAGTTAATTTTATTTTTTGGCGGCTTTCTTAAATTTACAAAACGAAAATTCAATTGGGAAAGCCGATTTAAACAGAGGAGGGGTGAGGGGAAATGAATCCGTTCCAGAAAAAACAGTCTAAAGAATCAAAAGAGAACGAAAATTGCGAAGAGGAGCATGACGGCAAGTCTTCGGTAAACCAGTTTTTCAGTAAACTTACATCTTTTGGAAAAAGCAACAAAGAAAATTTCGGCGAATTCCGCCAAACGCCTTTAATGGATTTAATCGAACGCAAACATGATATTGTTTTAAAAGCCGATCTCCCTGACGTCACAAAAAACGACATCACACTTGAAATCCAAGATCGTCTGCTGACAATCCGCGCCGAATGTCTGACCGACATCGAAGAAGGAATTTACATCCGCCGCGAGCGTTTTTACAGAAAATATGAGGGTTCCGTCAACATTCCCGTCCAAATCGATGAGGAAAAAGCAACCGCCAAGCTTTCAAACGGCGTTTTAACGGTTTTCCTTCCAAAGAAAAACGACACCATCGAAGTCGAAGATTAATTTCATTTTTCGACTCTACTCTCTTTTTTTTGTTTTTTCATTCATCATTTCCCCAATTTATGGAGGAAAACATGGATGTCCGAATCTCAATTATTTGAAGTTGTAGTACGTGTAGGTTTTACAAACAAGATTGCTACGACCAATTTCTATTGATGTTCTTTTCGAAGCCAATCCCTTTTCTATTAACAAATCAAACCTTTCTGAAGCGTTTTGATAGTCTGATGCCTTTTTGCTTTTTTCAATTTGCAAATTATTCAGTTCGTCGATTACTGTCATTGTAAGGCCCTTCTTATTCTAATATAACTTTTTATCTGATTAATTTCCAACAAATCGGTACAATATTCATGAAGTTCTCTTATTGCCGCATGCAATTCTTTGTCTTCGCTATAATCATCAATTTTCAATTTTAATTCCCGTAATTCGTTAATAGATAACGGTCTTCCGTGACTTTTCCAAATATGGTGGTCGCTCAAAGAGTCGGCTATTTTAAGTGCACGTTCCTCTTTATCATCATTACTGACCGGCAACCCTGATGATTTATGAACTTTCCAATCTTCAAACTTATATTTTACCAACCACTTCTTCAACAAGTCAATCGTCAAATCCTTTGCTTGTTCATATGACTTCAACTCTGCCAAATCAAAATCTTTCAAGATAACAAATTCAGCATCGGACAAGGTTCCATTATTCGCCTTAACAATTAATTCTTCAACTTTATCAAGATAGCCAAGCGCTGCAACCAGTTTCCCATCTTTTGTTTCAACTTGCGGATCAATGGGTCCTAATACGCTAAAGTAATCCATATAGATTTTGTTTCCACTCATACAAAAAATTGTCCCTGCGCTATACGCATAATCCGGAACAATAAAGTTTACTTTTTGATAATGATGCCGCAACACATTTACCAAACGTTCAACAACTTCAGCGCTACCACCTTCTGTCGTCAATACGATATATATCTCATTTCGGTTAAGGCCGCGTTTTTCGCCATCCGTTTTCAGAGATTCGATTATTTTTAAAAATACACTATCAAGGTTACCCATCATGGGCCCACGCAAATACAACACATCCGAACGAAGTTTTTCTTCAAGGCCTAATATGAGTTGTTCTATTTTGTCATCTGCTAAAATGTTAATCGACATACCCATCATCAATCCATCCTAAGATTATATTTTTTTTCATGCTTCCAAGATAAACTTCTCCCCATCAATTTTTTAAAACTCCGATATTTTAAATATCTTCCGATTTTTTTTTCAATTATCCTGTCTTTCATTCGCTTATTTCTCTTTTTTTTGTTTTTTTATTTCTTTTAGTTTCACTTCGCAAGCTCATTCTTTATAAGGAAAGTGCGGTAAATGTTATTGACAAATGTTTATTAATTCTGTTTATTCATTCAATGATTCATTTTTACCGGGGATTTGAAATATGGCGTCAGAATCCAAACAATTCATTAAGCATCCTCTGATTTTTGAAGGCGCGGTTGAGCAGCGCCTTTATCAGCTTAATATTGTTTCCGGTTGCACCAAGAAGAATTCTCTTGTCGTTCTTCCGACGTCTCTCGGGAAAACGGTTGTCGCGCTTTTGATTATGGTCATGCGCCTGGAAAAAATCGGCGGCAAGGTTTTGCTGCTGTCGCCGACCAAACCGCTGGTCGAACAACATTTTAATTTTTTTTCCCGTGTTTTGAAACCGGAAGCCGGCAACGTTCGGGTCTTTATGGGCGGTATTACGCCCGATAAACGCCAAGACTTGTGGGGTGACTCTTCCGTCATTATCGCAACGCCTCAAGTTATTGAAAATGATTTAATCAACGGGCGCCTCTTCTTAAAGGATGTGTCATGTATTGTTTTTGATGAGGCGCACCGCTCTGTCGGCAATTACGCTTACACTTACGTTGCCGAAAAATACATGGCAACCGCCGATAATCCGTTGATTTTGGGAATTACGGCAAGCCCGGGCAGCGAAAAAGAAACGATTGATGAAGTTTGCCGCGCCCTTTCCATCGGAAACATTGTCGTCAAAACAGAAGAGGACGCGGATATCAAACCATATATTCATAAGAAGGAAATCGAATGGATGTCATTGCCGCTCCCGAAAGAGTTGGCGGACATCCGCGACCCGCTTCAGAAAATATTGGATGAACGGCTGAACAAACTTGCCGAATACGGTTATCCGCTGGCCGGCAAGTATCTGTCCAAACGGGATTTTTTGGCCCTACAATCAAGCCTGACGGCTCAAATGCGTCAGGGGGATGCAGATGCCGGCATTTATTCCGCTGTTTCCGTGTTGGCCGAAATCATGAAAATCGGACACGGCATCGAGTTGATTGAAACACAAGGCGCTAAGCCGCTTTTGGCTTATTTGAAGAAAATGGAGGAAGAAGCCGGCACATCCGGCGCCAGCAAGGCGGTCAAAAGGATTGCTGCCGACCTTCATTTCCGGCAGGCTTTCCACCTGACGGAGAAATGTGAGGCGGAACATCCGAAATTCCGTGCCGTTCAGCATATTGTCAGCAACCGGCTTGCAGCGTCTCCCGATTCCAAAATAATTGTTTTTACAAATTTCAGGGAAACCGCAAATATTGTCAAGGAAGCTTTGGCGGAAGTGCCCGATGTCCGCCCCGTTCGTTTTGTCGGCCAGGGGTCGCGCAATAAAGACAAGGGCCTGACGCAAAAGCAGCAAACGGAAATCATCGAGCAGTTTCGCGCCGGCGTCTATAATGTGCTCATCGCGACATCCGTTGCCGAGGAAGGACTGGACATACCCGCAACCGATTTGGTTCTGTTCTATGAGCCGGTGCCTTCGGAAATTCGAAGCATTCAAAGAAAAGGGCGAACGGGCCGTTTCCGGACCGGCCGCGTTATTGTGCTGGTGACGAAGGGGACGCGCGATGAAGCCTACCGCTGGAGCAGTCAAAATAAAGAGAAACGGATGCTTTCCGAGATGGAAAATCTGAAGAAAACATTTCAGAACGAATCGGTTGACAACGCATCCGGCGGCCAAAAGGCATTTTCGGATTTCACGGATTTTGCGGATTTTACAGATAAGGATTTTTCAGATATTAAGGATTTTAAGGATTTCGCGGATTTTGAACGTGAATTCAAAGAAAAATATGCATACGCCCGATCCGAAACGCTTCCTGCCGAAACAGAAAGTGTTCCCGAAACAGAAAGTGTTCCCGAAATTGAAAGTGTTCCCGAAATTGAAAGTGTTCCCGAAATTGAAAGCGTTCCCGAAATTATGGCAGAATGCGAGGAACCAATGGATGTTTCCGCCGCCGACTTCCCTATTTCGAATACGCCTCCCGTTCGCAGTCATGTTTTTTCTGAAAATTTCGGGGCGGACGATCCGGGCGCCGAAGATACGAAAGAGCCTTTGAAAGAGCCCCTTAAAGAGCCCCTTAAAGAGCCTTTGAAAGAACCGGCTTTGAGAATCCTCGCCGATACCCGTGAAATCAAAAGCGGCATTATGCGCCATTTGGAAGCGCAGGGGATTCTTTTGAAAACCGCAAAGCTGGATGTCGCCGATTACGTTGTCAGCGACGACATGGCGATTGAAAGAAAAACGGCCGCCGACTTTACCGCTTCATTGATTGGCGGCAAGCGGAATTTGTTTTCTCAGCTGATAGACCTCTCGCGCGCTTACAAAAAGCCGGTTTTAATCATTGAAGGCATGGATGACGCCGCCGCCGCGGGGCCGATGAATCAAAATTCAATCAGAGGCGCTTTGCTTTCGATTGAACTCGATCTAAACGTTTCCGTTTTTTATACGAAAGATGAAGAAGAAACGGCCCTTCTTTTGAAAATGATGGCAAAGAAAGAGCAGGTCGCCGAGAAGAAATCCGTTAATCCTCACGGCAAAAAGCCCGCCAAAACGACAAGCGAGCAGCAGGAGTACATTTTGTCTTCGATTTCGGGCGTCGGGCCTCACTCCGCGCAGCTTCTTTTAAACGAATTCGGTTCGCTGAATAATATTTTTAATGCCAGCGAAGAGGAATTGTGCCGGGTGAAAGGCATCGGCAAAATAACGGCTCAACGAATCCGCAGCGTGGTGGAAGCGGATTACAAAAAATAATGACGAAAGGAACCGTTTCAAAATATCCATTCCTTTTCTTTTTTTTGACGATGAACGGAGTCATTTTTGAGGAAACATTTTAATCTTTTCTTTTCATTTTTCGAGACATGAATGAATTCGAGAAAACAAATTCTCATCCCGCCCCTCTCACCCCTCCCACCCCTCCCGTCCCTCCCGCCAATTCTCTGAAAAAGCCTCTTTTATTGATGATTTTAGACGGCTGGGGATACAGCGCCGAAACTATAGGGAATGCGGTCGCCGCGGCAAACACGCCGAATCTGGACCGTTTGATGAAGGATTATCCGAATACCCTTTTGCTGACATCAGGGCAAGCGGTGGGCCTTCCCGACGGGCAAATGGGCAATTCCGAAGTCGGGCACTTGAACATCGGCGCCGGCCGCGTTGTTTACCAAGACTTGACGCTGATTAATAAAGAGATTGAAGAGGGGGCGTTTTTCAAAAATCCCGTTTTATTGAAAGCCGTTTCAAACGCCAAAGAACGCGGCAAATCGCTTCATTTGATGGGACTTGTTTCTTACGGCGGCGTTCACAGTTATATGACTCATTTGAAAGCGCTGCTGACGTTTTCAAAACGAGAGGGCTTAGAGCGCGTCTATGTTCACGCATTTTCAGACGGGCGCGACGTGCCGCCGAAATCCGCGATGAATGACCTGACCGACCTTTCAGAATTTATGGAAAAAGAGGGCGTCGGCAAACTCGCTTCCATTATCGGCCGCTATTACGCGATGGACCGCGACAAGCGCTGGGACAGGACGGAAAAAGCGTATGACGCTTTGACCCTTGAAAAACCGGAAGGGCCGGACTTCACGTTTGTCGATTCGACGACCTGTTCGATGACCGGTTCGACAGCTAATTCATGGAAAAAAGAGCTTCAAAATTCCTTTGACAGAGGCGAAACCGATGAATTCGTCAAGCCGATTATTCTGACAAGCGCCGAGAATGCCAATGCCGGTAAGAGAGTTGCCGCCATTGAAGACGGCGACTCCGTCATCTTCTTTAATTTCCGGCCGGACCGCGCCCGTCAGCTGACTTACGCTTTGACTGAACCCGATGAAAAAGTCGGATTCAAGAGAAAGGCGCGTCCTGCCGTTCATTTTGTCTGTTTGACGCAATACGATGAAGAGCTGACAATCCCGACCGCTTATCCGCCGAAAGATTTGAAAAACACGATCGGCGCGTATTTGGCGGCAAACGGCAAAACACAGCTTCGAATCGCCGAGACAGAGAAATACGCTCACGTGACGTTCTTTTTCAACGGCGGCGTCGAAGAGCCGAACGGCGGCGAAGACCGCATCTTAATCCCGTCCCCGAAAGTGGCGACTTATGATTTAAAACCGGAAATGAGCGCGTTTGAAGTGACGGATGCGCTGCTGCAAAAAATCGACGAAGGCAAATATGATTTCATCGTTCTCAATTTTGCCAATATGGACATGGTCGGCCACACCGGCATCTTTAACGCGGCAATCGCGGCCGCCGAAGCGGTGGATGCCTGCGCCGGCAGACTGGCCGAAAAGGTTTTTGAAAAAGGCGGCGCGCTGATTGTGACGGCGGACCACGGCAACGCCGAACAGATGGAAGAAAATAACGGCGAGCCGTGCACGTCGCATACGACAAATCCCGTCAAAATGATTTACGCCGACAGTACAAATAGTGACCCGGCAACGAAAAAGACGGTCAAACGGTTAAGAGACGGCGGAAAATTATGTGACATCGCGCCGACTCTTTTGGAAATAATGAATATGGAAATTCCGGCGGAAATGACAGGGAAGTCTCTACTCATTAAAAATGACAACTGAAATGACAATAAAATAACGGCTGAAAAATTTACGACCTGCGCTTCGCTCAGGCCGTCATTTTCTATTTATTATACAGAAAAACGGATTACAGGATTAAGATTTATTTTTTTGCAGGCGCTTTGGCAGGCGTTTTCGCCGCTTTTTTGGCGGTTTTCGGCGCAGGTTTTGCCGCTGCTTTTGCTGCCGGTTTTGCCGCCGCTTTTGCTGCCGGTTTTGCCGCTGCTTTTGCCGCCGGTTTTGCCATCTTGACGATTTCTTCTTCGACTTCTTCGGCGCCTTCTTTGTAGAATTTCTCTTCATCCGGCTGAAGTTCGTGAAGCAAGCGGAGGAATTCGCCCGCGTGGATTTTTTCTTCATCGGCGATGTCGAGCAATACTTCTTTTGCAAGTTTGTTGTCGGTGGATTCTGCAAGCTGTTCATACAGCTGAATCGCTTCATACTCGGCGGAAACCATAAAACGAATGGCGCGGACAAGTTCTTCATGCGTCAGCTTACGGCCGTTTTTCAGGCCGGCGAAAGGATTACCAAATTCAGGCATGAGATATAAATTTGTGCCGCTCATATAAATAGTTTACAAGAAAAGGCGGTTTTTAAAAAGGCGGCTTTTAAAAAGGCGGCTTTTAAAAAGGCTTTTTATCGGATGACATGATTTAAGAGGCTATGACTAAATTCTTTGAAATCGATGAACGAGACGGTCCTGCTCGTATCGGAAAACTTTACATTTATTCAAACGGCGCCAAAAAAGAAGCGGCGCCTTTTCCTTTTATCCAAACGCCCTTTTTAATCGATTCAGCGAAAACCGCCGCCGATGATTCTTATCTTGTCAAAAATCTCGGAACGCTTTGGAACAGCGGAACGGATGACGACAGAAACGCGGCCGTTTTTCTTGAAAAGATTCAAAAATCGGGAGACGGGCAGCTTTTAATTTTACCGAGAAACCAATTCACGCTGACCTATTCCGAAGAAGAAAATGAAAAGCGCCGGCGTAAAATCTTTGAACAAACGTTGGCGGCGGAACTCGTCAGAAAACGCCCGACAGCCGCCATGATTCGCCCGATTCGGTATTCTAAAAAGCCTGAGCCGGCGTGCGTTTGTGGCGAAACGTCAGGTGTATCAGAAACCGAAATCAATTCACATCAACCCGATTTTGCCGGTGAAAATGAGTTTGTTGACGAAAACGAGTTTGCCGGCGAAAACGAGTTTGTCTCTGATGAGTCTGCCTCTGATGATTTTACCGCCGAAAATGAGTTTGCCGCTGAAAAAACCGGCTGCGACGTTTACATCATGGAAAGCGCCGGCACGTTTGATGATGACGCTATCGGTTTCTTTGAAGCTTTCCGAAATGTTAAAGAACGGCTGCCGGCGGATTCGGCGCTTTGGCTGCCGAACTTGGCGACGCCCGAAAACGTTGCCGTTTTGATTTATCTCGGCGCCGACTTGCTTGACACAACGCGCGCGGAAATCGCCGCTTTTTCCGGCAAATATATGACTGCCGCCGGCACGTTTTTCTTGGAAGACATGACGGAATTGCCTTGCCGGTGCGCCGCTTGCTTTGGAAAAACGGCGGCGGATTTAAGAGGGATGCCGGCCGCTGACAAAAGCCGCCTGCTTCGTGAGCACAATATTGCCGCGCTTGAGGCTGAAATGTCTTTGGTTCGCGAAAAGATTCGAAGAGGGGCTTTGCGCGAATATGTTGAAGGACAGTGCCGGACGCGAACGTGGCTGACGGGATTGATTCGATTGTTTGACAGAAGCCAAATCGCCGAAATCATGGCGCCGGCATTTCGCCGAAACACGATTTACGCCACAACGTCGGAGTCACAGAATCGCGCGGAAATTCAGCGTTTTGCGCGGCGGATTGTTGAAAATTATGAACCGCCGAAAAAAGAAATATTGGTCATTTTCCCGTGTTCATCCAAAAAACCGTATTCGATATCGGCGTCGCATCAAAGGTTCATTCAATCCATTGAAAGAAACCGCAGGTACGTCAATGAATTGATCATCACGTCGCCGATGGGCATCATCCCGAGAGAATTGGAACTGACTTATCCGGCCGCCCATTACGATACGACCGTCACCGGTCACTGGGATTTGGAAGAGCGCGCATGGGTTGGCGGTTTACTCGAAACTTACCTTTTGAAAAACAAAAACCTGTATAAACACATCATCGCCCACGTTGACGGGGCGTACCGCGAAATTTGTGAAGACGTCGCCGGGCGACTGGGGCTTTCCATAACGTATACGGTTGAAAAGAGTCCGGCGTCCCAAACAAGTTTGAAAAATTTGAGAATGGCCGTTGATAAAATCGTTGAAGAAGCGACGCCAAAAGAAACCCCCATTCCAAAAGAAACCTCCATTCCAAAAGAAATCCCCATTCTGACAGAAAGTCCGGTCTCAACAGAAAGTCCGACCCCGGCCGAAAGTCCGGTTGAAAGAGTGCACAAACCGCGTCCCTTATTGTTGAAAAGAAGCGGAAACGACGAAAAGTTGGACCAAGCGAAAGCGATTGCGCGGTACCAGCTCGGCCCGCTTGCCGATTCGCTGTTTACGAAAGAAACGACAATCAAAGGCAATTTCCCGAAATTCATGCTTTTGGACGGCAAAACACAGCTTGCCGTTTTGGTTCCCCAGTTCGGCCAATTGGCGTTTTCAATTGCCGCCGCCGAGAAATTAATCAAATCGGCGGATTATTCCGGCCAATACACCGTTACGATTGATGATTTTCTTCCCAAAGGGTCGCTGATGGCGCCCGGAATTATAAAAGCAGACCCGGCGATTCGATTCGGCGATGAAGTCATCATTCTCGGGAAAAACGCGATTGGTATCGGGAAGGCGAAAATGTCGGGCGTTGAAATGAATTCATCATCAAAAGGAATCGCCGTTTTACCGAGACATATGACGCACATCGAAAAAAGCTGAAGATTCTTTTTTCATTTTCTTTTTTTCATTTTTCTGCAATCAGCTTGTCTGCCAATCTGCCTGTCTGCCAATCTGCCTGTCTGCCAATCTGCCTGTCTGCCAATCTGCCTGTCTGCCAATCAGCCGTCTCTGAATGGCACCATATCGCATCCGGTGCATAACGAACACATCGTTTCGGATTTTTCGGGATGCAGGCCGTATTTTTGACTCATTCTTTTTTGTATGTCAAATAATTTCAAAAGCCGTTCCTTTGAAGGCCGTTCCATAAAACACTCTCCCGCGCGGAGTGGGTTTTCAAAAACGGGGCGGACGCAGGCGATGACGCCGATTTTCGCCAGTTTTTCGATTGTTTGTTCCATGGCATCATCGGTTTCACCAAGGCCGGCAATCACGTTGCTGTAAACTTTGCCTTTGCCGAAAACGCGAACCGCTTCTTCCATTTCGGTCCAAACAATTGTTTCGGCGAGTCCGGGGCAGACGTTTTTAAATATTTCGGAATCCGCGGTTTCAACGTTGTATTTGACTTCAGAAACGCCGGCATCTTTCAATCTTTTTGACCCGCCGGGCACGGCGTATATGGAAACGCCGACAGGAACGCCGTACTTGATGATTTCCGGCATCAGGTCAAGCACCCGCTCAAGCTCGCCTTCCGGCGTATTTTCAACGCCCGATGTGATTGAAATCGCTTTGACCGTTTCCTTTTTGAAAGCGTTTTTGACAATTTCAAGGCTTTCCTCTTTTGTTTTTGTGCGCCCCGAAAGTTTTGGGACGGAGCAGTATTTGCAGTCGTAAACGCATTTTTCGGACAGGTTGAGGTAAATTTGATCGGGGCAGTGCGCCGGAACGGATTCGATTCTTCCGGTCATAATCGGCTCTTTTGTTCCCGATATGTAAACGGCGACATTTCCCGAATCATCCGTTTTTCGAATCGTGACAGGTGAATTTTTATCAATGCTCAAACGAAGGCGGCAGCCGTTAGAAGTGATGAAAACAGACCCGCCGCTTCCTGCGCTCGGGCCGGCTGTTGATTTCAACGCCGGCATTATCAGGCCGTCATCTTCGGCGCGGGCTGTTCCGATTGAAAGCAAAAACGCTTTAATTTCGGGCGTCATCGGGATTTCTTTGTTTGTCATGCGTTTTCTAATGATATCATTTTTTTTTGAAATTTTCATTATTGCCAACATTATTTTTCATTGTTATTCATTACTCTTCATTTTTTAAATACAATGAGGATTTGCATGAAAAGTCAAATAATTAATCTGATCTTAGTGCACATGGATTTGTTTTTGCATAAAAATAATTTTGTGAAATCCTTAAATTATTAGTAATAATCAAATCGCAACTTTGCAAAAAAATCTTCATATTCTTTTTTTTGCTTTCCTAATTCATTCATTCGGTTTGATACAAAATAATAAAAAATTAAATATACAGACCTCAACTCTCTTAATTCAATGATTTTCATCTCATAATAATTGTAGTTTTTTATAGTTTTTATATACAGTTTAATGTTTTCATTAATGACAGAATCCGCATATTTATTTTCCAAATACGTTTCAAGCTCAAATGAATTTTTAATAATATCTGTTAATACTTCTTGATTCATCTCAAACCCTATGGAAGCGTAAAGGTTTGATATTTCATTTATTTTTTCCAGTAAAGGATGACAATATTCTTTCAACATATATTCAATATTTTCAATCTCCTCATGGGTTGATTTCATAAGTTCTGTCTTCTTTTCATTTTTCCTTTGATAATATGGTTCAATGGATGAAAAATAAGAGAAAATTACAGATGCCATTAATATACAAAAGCTGATTAATGCAGCGTCACTAATTATGTCATATAACTGAAATATATATTTATATATTATTATAAATGCTGCAACAACTGTTAGAATCAGAACAATTATAGATATGATTTTTATATATATGTAAAAAGCTTTACTAATGCTTATTAATTTCCCCTTCCCTATAAATTCGTATTCACTAGACGAATTCTGAAGGTTATATAATATTTCTCTATTCACCAAATATCCAACTAAACAAATTATTGTAAAAAACAATAAGCTAAGCAATGGTGTTACTACTTCATTTAATGGTGGTAAAATCAAAATTTCTGTATTTACGTTTTCAATAATCGATTGATCACTACCGATTAATGTAATAATCAAATAAAATGAACGCAAGGAGAGATTGATTAAATATATATATGTAAAAAAAATGACAACTAAAATAAAAAAACACAACACAAAAGTTAATATTCGATTATCTTCAAAGAAATTTATTATCTGCTTTAAGGCTCTCATATTTTATTATTTAATTTGGTTTTTATATTTCAATTTACCTGCTTTTATTTGAACAATTTCTGCACAAAAATACAGATGCATGAAAAAGATATGAGTTGAATGTTAATTACTCAATTTTAAGACTATTCACGCAAAACCCGGGGCTTCAAAAACTTTATATACCGGTATGTCCTTAAACACATTGTAAACTAAAAATCAGTTTATGGTTTACAATGGTTGAAGGCAAGCACGAAACATCCGTTCGATGTTCAATGTTTGTCTGAAAAACGAAATCACCTGCAAAAACAATTACTTAAAAAACGAAAACAAAAGTGAAAACAGATAACAAAGCCAAACATAATCGATTGTTGTGTGAAATCGGTCGATATTGTTTGATCCCGATTTTCGGCAGTTTCGGACATAATTCCGGATAAAGGCTGCCGAAGACCGGAATCAAGCATCGCTTGGTTCAAAACCCTAACACAAAATCCATGGACCCGGCTCTCCTTTGAAGGCACGGGTCCAAAAGCAGTAAACCCCACACCCTGTAACCAAAAAAACAAACCACTAAAAACGGAACAAACAAGAGAACGTAATTAAACCAACCTCATGGAGAAAGGCGGCAGACGAAATTATTTACTGCCGTCTTTTTTTTTGGGTTGCCGCGAATCGTTTTGTTACGATACACTGATTTTGATACACGGTTCTGACGCACGGTTCTGAACACTATTTCTGCATACTGATTTTGACACGCCGTTTTTGCATACCGATTTTGACACACCGATTCCGGTACACAGCATCGAATCAAACGGGAATCACATACGGCATTCCTTTAAAATATTCAAGGTGGACTTTAACGCCGTAAATATTTTCGATAATCTCGGGCGTGACGCCCTGCGCGTTGCAGGCGTCGCGGATTTCGCCGTCTTTCATGAAAACGAATTTGTCGGCGAAACGAAGCGCCAAGTTCATGTCATGCATTGTCAAAACGGTTGCTGTATTGTGGCCGGCGGTGACGTTTTTGATGATATTGAGAATTTCCAGCTGGTTGTGCAGGTCCAGACTGCTTGTCGGCTCATCTAACAAAAGGACACCGGGTTCCTGTGCGATGGCGCGGCAGATACAAACTTTTTGAAGTTCGCCGCCGCTTAATTCGTCAATGCTGCGAAGCTGCATGTCTTCAAGGCCGAATCTTTTTAAAGCGGCATCAACGATCTTATAATCATTTTCACTCACTGTCAGGCCGATATGAGGCTTTCTTCCAAGCAAAACGGCGTCAAATACGGTCATTCTTGAAACGTCGCCGCGCTGCGCAACGTAACCGATGTTTTTGGCGATTTCTTGCTTGGGCATTTTTGAGATATCCGCGCTGTCGACAAGGACGGCGCCGACACTTGGTTTTAAAATCATGTCCATGCATTTGAGAAGCGTGCTCTTGCCGACGCCGTTGGGGCCCATGATGGCGAGAATTTCTCCTTTATTAACGCTGAAATTGATATCGTTGAGCACTTTTCGGCTTTTGTAACGGAAATGAACGCCGTTGACTTGAAGAATCATTTTATCTCCCTCGACTCATTTTGTTTTCCCGATTCATTTTATCTCCTCTTCATGATTAAGTATAAAAAGACCGGAGCGCCGAGGAACGCGGTGATGATTGCGACGGGCAGCACATGCGGGGAAATCATTGTTCGGGCAATGGTGTCGGCAACCAAAAGCAAAAGCGCGCCGCAGACGGCGGTTCCGATGATCAGGTAACGCTGGTCATCACCGATTAAGCGCCGCATAATGTGCGGGCACACCAATCCGACAAAGCCGATGACGCCCAAAAAGGAAACGACGACGGCGCTGATGAGGGATGCCGCCATCATGCTGACGAAGCGAAGGCGGGAGGCGTTGACACCCAAACTTTTCGCGGTTTCATCGCCCGCGTCCATGGCATTGAGGTCCCAGCGTTTCCAAATGAAATAAATAAAACAAATTAAAAAGACGGCGGTGATGATTGAAAGTTCTGTCCAGCCCGCGCGGGCGACATCGCCGAACTGCCAGAAAACGATTGCTGCGACCTTTGACTCATCCACGAAATATTGAATGGCGGCAAGGCCGGCGACGGCAAGCGTATTCATCGCGACGCCCGCCAAAATAATGACTTCGGGCGACGTTGAACGAACTTTTGCAATGGCGAGGATGATCAAAGCCGCCAGCATGCTGAAAACAAAAGCGCAAATCGTGATGAGGTATGGATTATTTATTGTAAACGCTTCCATGGCGCTGCTGCCGGTCGCGCCGAAACCGAAGATTAAAATACCGACAGCGGCGCCAAACGCTGCGGCATTGGAGAGGCCAAGCGTATAGGGTGACGCCATCGGGTTTTTCAAAACCGATTGCATCGCAGCGCCGGCGATTGCCAAACCCGCGCCGGCAACAATTGCGGTAATAATTTGAGGAATGCGTATGTTCCAAATGACGCGTTCATAAAGGCTTGTGCCGGGCCCGCCCAAAAGCGTTTGAATGACATCGGGGATCGGAATGTAAATCGAGCCGACTGAAACGGCGAACAGAGCAAAAAAAACCAAAAAGATAAACATGCCTGTGATGATGCCTACTTTTCGGGCGATGTATTTTTTATAGACCGCCGGCTTTACCCCGTCTTCTAAATGCATTTATTTTCCTCCTGAAACGGCGGGCAGATCGATGCAGATTGATTTTGATCAATTGTTTTCAACCAGTCGTTTTCAACCACTTGGTTTCAATCAATTGTTTTCAACCACTTGGTTTCAATCAATCATTTTCAACCACTTGGTTTCAATCAATCGTTTTCAACCACTTGGTTTCAATCAATCGTTTTCAACCACTTGGTTTCAATCAACCCGCTTCAATCGTTTTTCTTCAATCAGCCGACCCTTGTGTAAGACAGTCCGTCAGCGTTTTCTTTTATTTGGTCAAAAACGGGTTTGCCGACGATGAATGTATAAATCTCGTCTGCTTTTTGGGCGGGGTCGATGTCTTTGAATTGTTCGGGGTACAGGATTTTTCCGATGTAGTAGCAGTTGGCGAGTGCCGTTTCGTGGTTGACGCCCATGGACGTGTGGGGGTTGACGGCGTATACTTCGCCGGATTTGACGGCGGACAACTCTCTGTAAGACGCGTCGTTTCTCAATTCAAAAAACGCGCCTCCGCCGGCGGCTGTCGAGGTTTCGACGTCCACGAAAATGATATCGGGGTCCCATTCCAGTATTTTTTCTTTGGCAACGAGAGCGTATCCCGTGCTTGAACCGGTCAGCGGGACGCCGGCTGCCACGTTGTCGGCTTTTAAGATGATGAAAGGCAAATAAATCGGGTTGGTGCCGTTTAAGCCGTGTGGGCCGTTATACGCAACGCCGCCGACGTAGACGGTTTTATCGGAGACGGGCACATCTTTTACCCGATTTTCCAAATCCTTTAACGTGTCACTGAAATACTGAATGACTTCTTCAGCGCGCTGTTCTTTATGGAGAATTTTGCCGACCATGAGAAGTGATTTGTCAATTTCTTCTTTATCTGAGGCGTAATTGCCCGAAAAGAACAAAACAACGGGAATGCCTGTCTTGGACTGAATCATGTCGGCGGCCGCGACTTCTGCGGCTGAGGTTGCCGAGACAAACAAGACATCGGGGTTCGCTCCCAAAAGACGTTCGGCATCAACAGCGCCTTTGGTTGTGCCCAGCATCGGATTATTTCTGATTTCGGGGTGCGCCAAAGCATACGGGCGCTTGTCGCTGACCATGGTGAAGGTGCCGCTGTCCTGATAATCAACAGCGACAACGCGGTCAACGACACCCAGATAAACGAAATATCTCATGGAACCCGAGCCGCTGACAGCGATTCTTTCGGGATTATCGGGAACCGTTACGCTTCGTCCAAACGCATCAATGATCGTTACTGTTTCTTTATCGCTGCCGCTGTCATTGGAATTTCCGAGACACCCTGAAAACGGGGCGGCCAAAAGAAGAATTGCCATTAAAAATGCAAATATCGCGAAGGTTGTTTTTGTTTGAAATCTCATGTTTTTACCCTTAACCTTTTGAGAACAATTTGAAGTATTATTTTCTCATATTCATTCAAATATCTTACAAAATTTTAAAATGTTAGCAACAACTCCGATGAATTTTAACATATTTAACATTTATTCTGACAAACTTTAAAGCCTCTTTTGCCCCTTCTTTTGTTAACAGGTGACAGCGATTCGTATTTTGAATAAATTTAAATAGGTGATATTCCAATTTAGTGTTATGAATTCAAATTCCTTACTCAACGAGATTACAAAACGTACATACGATGATGCCATTGCATTTCACGGCCATTCTTGCGGCGGTCTGGCGCTCGGCTACGTTGCCGCCCTTTACGCCAAAGAATTGTTGGATTTGGATTATTCGGAAGACGAAGAAGTCGTCGTGATTACAGAAACGGATTCATGTACGGTGGATTCCATTCAAACCATTCTCGGATGCACGGCGGGAAAGGGTAACTTAATCGTTAACAACTGGGGCAAAACAGCCTTTTCATTTTACAAACGCGGCGGAAAAGCCGTTCGTTTGGTCATGCGCGCGGATTTTTTTAAACCGAATCCCGAAATGGACGCTCTTCGCGCCAAAGTGATGTCAAAGACGGCATCCGAAGGCGAAGCCGCCCGTTATCATGAACTCTCCAAGCAGCGCGTCGATGACGTTTTATCAACACCCGGCAGCCGAATTTATGACATCAAAGAACCGCAAATGCCGGTTCCCGAAAAAGCCAAAATTTTTGACAATATCATTTGCCCCGTTTGCGGCGAATCCGTCGGCACGGCGCGCTGCGTTGAATCCGGCGGGCGGAAAATCTGCCAATTCTGTTTTCAAAACGAAAAATGAGTCAAAGAATTGTCAACGATTTGTCAATGAATTGTCAGAGAATTGTCAAAGAATTGAGGCGAAGAGAGGCGCCGCCGCAATTCTTGAAGCAACCTTTTTATTTATATATCGCTTTTTCAGAAGCAGATACTATGAGTTTCCGCGATTTTATTGACGAACTGAAGAAAAACGGCCGGCTTACCGAAGTCGAAATGCCCGTTTCCAAGAATTACGAAGCGCCGGTCATGGCGCATGAAACAAAAGGACCGATTTTTTTCAGCGATGTTGACGGTTCCAAAGCCATTATGAATTTGCTCGGCACCAGAGAAGAACTCGGCGCCATGCTTGGCGTCCCCAAAGAAGACATTATCAAACGTTTGGCAGACATCGTGCCCGACGGCGATGTCGTGGTTGTCAAAGAGTCGCCGACAAAAGAAGTCGTTATCGCCGAGAAGGATGTGGATTTGTTCAAACTCCCCATCATGAAGCACTTTGAAAAAGACGGCGGCGAAGGATACATTACGGCAGGCATTGTTGTTTCCGAATTCGGCGGCGAGAAGAATGCATCTATTCACAGATTGATGGTCATTGATAAAAATACACTGGCCGCCCGCTTGGTGCCGCCGCGTCACACTTTTGTGCTTCACAAACAAGCCGCCGAAGCGGGAGAGAAACTTCCGGTCGCAATCGTCATCGGCGCGGACCCGATCATCACATACGCGACCTCCACCCGCGTTCCGCTGTCCAAGGAATTTGAATACGCGGCAGCCCTTCGCGGCGCGCCCGTTGAGCTTTTTGAATGCGACAACGGCGTCAAAGTCCCGCACGCGGAATATGTGCTTGAAGGGTACATCGACCCCAAAGAACGCGTCATGGAAGGGCCGTTTGTGGACATCACCGGCACATACGACCACATTCGCCCCGAGCCCGTTATTAAAATCACAAAAATCTACTGCCGCAAAGACCCGATTTATCACGGCATCCTGCCTGCCGGCGCCGAACATCTTTTGATGATGGGCGTGCCGTATGAGCCGAAAATTTACAAAGCCGTCAGCGAAGTGACAACCGTTTCCAACGTGGTTCTCACCGAAGGCGGCTGCTGCTACTTGCACGCGATCGTTCAAATCAAAAAGCAGACGGAAGGCGATGCCAAAAACGCGATTATGGCCGCGTTTGCCGCTCACACCAGTTTGAAGCACGTCGTGGTCGTTGACGAAGACATAGACATTTTCAATCCCGACGACGTCGAATTCGCAATCGCGACGCGCGTGAAAGGCGACATGGACATCGTGATTGTGCCAAACGCCCGCGGCAGTTCGCTTGACCCGCGCGGCGCGCCCGACGGCACGACAACAAAAGTCGGCGTGGACGCGACAAAAGTGTTGGCCAACAAAGAAGACTTCGAGCGCGCGAAGTTTCCCGCGTTGAAAAAGTGAATTGCCTGATGAGACGGCAGACGAAATGAAACGGCAGACGGCAATTGATTGGAATGGGACGGCAACGGAAATTTAACTGTAAATGAGGCGGCAACATGTATCTGACAAAGGAAGAAGAAAGAACCCTTCGCGGCGAGGACGGCGAAACGCTTCGCAAAATGATTGAAATTTTAGTTGCGCTCGGCGATATTTACGGCGCTGACGCGCTCATTCCGATTAAGAGCGCTCAGGTGTCGGGCGTGTCATATAAAACCATCGGCGACGCCGGCATTGAATGGATTTCCGATTTGAATAGTACGGTGAAGGTGCCGACTGTTTTAAATCCGGCCGGCATGGACATGAATAATTGGGAACGCCTCGGCATCGACCCGGCATTCGCCGCCAAGCAAATCGAAATCATTAAGGCGTTCGGTCGCCTCGGCATCGACCCGAAATGCACTTGTACGCCTTATTATCTCAGCGGTTTTGACGTTCAATACAAAGACCATTTGGCTTGGGGCGAGTCATCCGCTATTTCTTTTTCAAACTCCGTTCTCGGCGCGCGCACCAACCGTGAAGGCGGCCCGTCCGCGCTGGCGGCGGCGCTTCTGGGTAAGACGCCCGATTACGGCTACCATAAAACCGAAAACAGAAAGCCGAGTTATGAAATCATTGTGGATTTTGAAACGTCAGGCTCCGATTACGGCGCGCTCGGTTTCGTCGCCGGTAAGATGGTCGGCAATAAAATCCCTCTTTTTAAACTGAAATCCGTGCCGACGCATAATGAAATGAAAATGCTCGGCGCGGCAATGGCGGCATCAGGCGCCGTTGCTCTTTACCACGTTGACGGCGTCACGCCCGAGACGAAGGACAAAGAATTCGTTTACGAAAAGCCGCCGGAAAGCGTTGTGATTGACCAAAAGGACATCAATGCGGTTTACGAATCCGCCGGCGGAACAGGGGCGACAGGGGCGCAGGGAGCGGCAGGAGCATCGGTGGCGGCAGGAGCGCCGGGAGCGACAGGGGTGGCAGGAGCGACAAGATCGCCGAATGATATTGTCACCATCGGGTGCCCACACTGCTCAAAAGAAGAGCTGGAACAGATCGCTTCTCTTTTGGAAGGCAAAACCGTTGTGAAAGAATTTTGGATATTCACTGCCAGAGAAGTGGCGGAGCAAAACAAAACGACTGTGAACCGCATCGAAAAAAGCGGCGCGAAAGTCGTTTGCGACACATGCATGGTCGTGTCGCCCGCCGCGAATTCATACAAGAGCATGTTGGTCAACTCCGGCAAAGCTTTCGCCTACGTTCCAAGCATGTGCGGCCTGAAAGCCACATACGGGACCGTCGAAAAGTGCGTCAAAGACGCGACGGGGGAGATTTAATGGGAATCATCATTAAAGGGCGAACAATCGCCCGCGGCAAAGCGTCGGGAAAAGCGTTGATGACAAAAGACCCGATTTCGTTTTTAGGCAACATTGAACCGGAGACGGGAAAAGTCGTTGACCCGGCGCATGAACTGTTCGGCCAATCCGTCCAAGGTACCGTCTTGGTCTTTCCGCAGGGAAAAGGTTCTACCGTTGGCTCTTATGTCATTTACAGTTTGAAAAAGAACGGAAAAGCCCCCGCAGCCATTATTAATTTGGAATGCGAACCCATCGTCGCCGTCGGCGCAATCATTTCCGAAATTCCGTTGATTGATAAATTGGAAATTGACCCATACACCGTTTTAAAAGACGGGGATGAAGTCATCGTCAACAGCGCCGAAGGGTACATAGAAATTTTGTAAAACGAACGGTTTATCAAACATGAGTGAAAGGAAGTCGAAAGACGGGACTGTAAATAATTCGCCGGCAGATTCCTCTCAGGACGACTCAGCCGGCCTTCCTGCCGTTCTTTCTGCCAACCATTCTGCCAACCATTCTGCCAACCATTCTGTCAACCTTTCTGCCGGTTTTCCTGATGCTCTCCCTGCCGCCCTTCCTGTTTATTTTCGCTATAATAAAAAGAATGCTTACAGTTATTCCGCGCTTGTTCCTGCGCTTCCCGGCGCCACGTTTTCTAAAAAGCCGGAAAACGGTATTATGATTTACAGTTTCTTTACAAACCAAAAGGAAGACATTTTTGAAGAAATCTGCCAAGCCCGCGCCGACCGTTTGAATTCGTTCTTCATTGCCGGCGGCCCTCATCCGTCGGGCGCGGCCGCAAAAACGCTGGAATATTTTGACGCCGTCGTTATCGGCGAAGGCGAAGAAACGCTTCCCAAAATGGTTTCTCGTATTTTGGAAAACGAACGAAAAGGAATTGACCGAAAGACCGGTTTTGAAGAAATCGCCGGCATCGCGTTCAAAAACAACGTCGGCGGAATTGTCATAACGCCCCCAGGTCCCGCTGTTGAATTGGATAAATTCCCTTGCTTTTCGCCGAACAGCATCTGGCGCCCGCTTGAAATCTCTCGCGGCTGCCCTCACCGATGTAAATTTTGTCAAACGCCTCAGATGTTCGGCTACAAAATGCGCCACAGAAGCGTTTCTGAAATCGTGAAGTACGCCGCTTATTACGATGACCTGCGTTTCCTTTCTTCCAACGCGTTTGCATACGGCGGCAACGGCGTGACGCAAAAACCCGAGAAAGTCAAAGACCTGCTCTCAAGCCTCTCAAACCTCGGCGGCAAGCGGATTTTTTTCGGCACATTTCCCTCAGAAGTCCGCCCCGAATTCGCAACGGAAGACATGATTGATTTGGTCGTCAAATATTGCGCCAACGATTCTCTCAGCATCGGCGCTCAATCGGGAAGCGATACCGTTTTAAACGAAATCGGCCGCGGCCATTCCGCCGAAGATGTGTATAACGCCGCCGAAGTTTGCCTCGGCGCCGGCATAACGCCAATCGTGGACTTCATCATCGGTTTCCCGAGTGAAACAATAACCGACCAGGAAAAAACCCTCGAAATGATTGATTGGCTGTGCCGAAACGGCGGCAAGGTGCACGCGCATTATTTAACGCCTCTGCCGTCCACGCCTTATGAGCATTCCGTTCCCGCCAAAGTTCACCCCGACATTTCAAAGAAGCTCGGGAAGTTGGCGCTCGGCGGTCAATTGACAGGCGTTTGGGAAAACATAAAGCAAAGAACGGTTGAAAATAAAGACGGTTGAAAACTAAGACGGTTGAGAATAATGCCGTTTGAAACCCTGCCGTTTGAAACCCTGCCGTTTGAAACCCTGCCGTTTGAAAATCATTGTAATCTTTGTAAATCATTGAATCTCAATTGAAAATCTTTGTAAATCATTGTAAATCATTGTCGCTCAATTGAAAATCTTCAAAATCCGTTTGAACAAACTCGTTCGACCGGTAAGCCCGTCAAATTTTTATCTTTTTTGAAAAATTCAATTAAAGGCTGCGTTTTGAAAAGCCGTACCAAACTTATATATAACGAGAATGATATTATTATAGGAGATGAAGACGTATTTGTAGCCGTTTTCATTCATCATGTGTGCCGCGAAACTCATAATTTATGTCTCAACATAATTTAGAAAGCGTTCAAAGCATCATGAATCCGGGCAATATTTTGTTAGCGTTTATCGCTGTTTATTTTCTTTATTGCCTGTTCATTAAAAAATGTAATAATTGTAAACTAAATTATTGTAAGTAATATTTGTAAAATATTAGGAGTTATAATTATGGATTTTGCTATTATTTCCGCCGCTCTCAAGAACGGCTGGGATGCATTTAAAAATAACGCCGTCGCTTTCATCGTTGGCTTATTGATTACGATTGTCGGTTCGATTTTTATTATCCCAATGGCCCCGCTGTTCTACGGTCTTTACAGCATGGCTGTTAAAGGCGCAAGCGGCGAAAAAGTTTCAATCGGTGATATTTTCATCGGCTTTAAATCCGTCAGCGCATTTATCAGAAGCTGGATTTACTGGATTATTTACATAATCATCATCATCATCATCTCAATTATCTCAAGCATTTTGGGTAGCATTCACTGGGTACTTGCCATTATCGCTTCACTTTTGAGCATCATTTGGGGCCTTGTTGCATTCTTCTCGATATACATCTATGTGTCCTCAGATGTGGGTGCAATCAGCGCATTCAAAGAAAGTTTCAATGTTTTGAAGAATAATCTTCTCATGACGATTCTCACATACATTGTTTACGCTGTCCTTTGTATCATCGGTTTCATCCTCTTGGGTATCGGTATCTTTATTACCTTCCCGATCGCAATGGTCTTCACAGCCACTGTCTTGAAGACACTCAAAGCGTGAATTTGAGACGAAAAGCAAAAGCAATTTGACTGAAAATTAAATATGAAAAACCGATTCGGAGTCCTTTTCGGACTCTGATTTTTTTTTGAAAAAATTGGTAAAATATGCAAAGCATTGCAAAGAAAATAATATAAATATTGTTTTATATAATATATATTCGACTAATATATAAACATTACGAAAAAACGAAAACATTAAGGAGTTATTCAAATGAGTACAAATATTGATTTTAATATTATTACAGACGGTCTCAAAAAGAGTTGGGACGTCTTTGTGGGCAACGCTGTTCCTTTCATCGTCGGTCTCGTGATTTTGTTCATCGCAGCATTTTTTTCTTTCCTGCTTATCCCGATAGTCTTGGTCGCGCCGTTAGGCTACGGCTTTGCTTACATGACGATTAGAGGCATACGCGGCGAAAAAGTCGAAATCGGAGATATTTTCATCGCCTTAAAATCCGTCAGCATGTTCATCCGAAGCTGGATGTATTTCATTATCCCTCTCGCGATTATCTTTGTCTTATCAATCTTCGTCATCATCTTTGCAGGATTATTGGCAACCATTTCCGGCACCCTCTCTTTCCTCTTCCTCATGTTCCTTTTCGTGCTTTGTTTCATTCTGGGTATCGCTTTGATACCGGTTTTATTCTTTGCACTGTATATTTACGTGATGACCCCGTCCGAGAATGTCGTTTATGCATACAAAGAAGGATTCAATGTCTTTAAGGGCAACATAATTATGACAATTATCACAATCATTGTTGTCTACCTCCTTTCAATCATCCCTATCCTCGGCTCCATTTTGGGCGGTCTCCTGACGGTTCATGTTTTGAAGACCCTTAAACCGGACCTCAGAGACGATGCGCACTTTGACTGAAATATTAAAAAATGTTAAAAATGTAATATATGAAAAAGCAATTCAGAGCCCGCTCAGGCTCTGAAAAATTACATTTTTATTTCTTATCTTCTATCAAGAAGTGCATAATTTCATGACTTCATTAGCAGTCATGAAGTTTATGCACTTTCTTGGTCTATTATTCAGCATATTTTCAAATGCGGTCCTTTAATGTGAGGTGGCTATATTTTTTATATCATGACGAAGGCGATTATATTAATCGTTTGATAATGGTCTTTATTTCGTTAGAAAATAGGAGATGATAATATGATCCAAATATCAAAGAAACGACACGTAATTCCTTTGATAGAATGTTTTATTTTATCATTTCTCCTCCTATTGGGAATGAAAAATTCTGTATTAGAAGCGTTAGATGGGGTATTCACCTCTCGGCAGATACCGATAATTTTGTGTATCGCAGGGCTTATTTTCCATATTATTCTCTATTCAGTTCTGCAGAAAAAATTTAATTTTGGATTGAATGTTTTTCTTTACGGTGTCGGCTTTGCAGCAAGCTGTGTTAATATTTTATTTCACATTTTTGCAATACTTCAAGATTCGTGGGGTATGGTCCAAACAATCTTTTATTATTATTACATACTTCCGTTTACATTGTTATTTTATTCATATGCAACCTTACTTCAAAATAAGGAAAAAGACATCAATAAGGTTACTTTATTTTTAATGACCGCGACGGTTGTTTCTTTTGCGGCTTTAATGCTTATTAATATAATTGAGTTAGGGATTCTTCATCTTATGCTGGGCATTCCGATGATCTTTTTTGGATATATCTTTTATAGTTCAATTCACAAGAAATATGTACTCAATCTTCGAGAATTTGCATGGTGTTCATTTCTATTATCATGGACAGCGCTTTAGTGTCATTTTATGTACAAAATTGTAATAATACCATTTTGAGGGAGATGAAGAATTTAACTGTTTGCCGGGTTCATTTTTCAGTCATTTTTCAGTCATTTTTCAGTCTTATCTTCATTCTTTTTTCCATCGTTCTTTTAGGTCAGACACTTCTGTAATCTTTTTATACATCCGCCGAATTTGTGTTAACTATCAAACGCTGCGGAAAGAAAAGAAAAATTATTTATTTCGCCGACTGACATGGCAAATGCAAAGCAGAAGACGCGCAAGCCACGCGAGCCGCCGGCGTAATCAAAAACAGGATACAGACCAAGCGAATGCTCGAATCTCTCGGCGCTTTGGAACAACTTTACAATCAAATTAACGTGGTCGAATTCGACCACTTAAAATGCATGCCGGATTGCTTTCTTTTGCATTCTGTATAAAGAAGGATTGAACGTCTTTAAGGTCAACAATAACATGACAATTAGTCGGCATAAATTGAAGTAACACTATCAAACGCTGCGGTAAGGGAAGAAAAATGATTTTTCCAAACGAATACAAAACAATCGGATGGACGGAAGAAGGCAAAACGTCTCCCGACGAACGAAAAATAATCTACTTTTTATCGGAATACATTCTCGAAAAGACAGCCGAAGGTTACAATTTGTATAAAACCGAGCACGAAGGGGCAGGCTTAATTCGGAAAACGAAAAGTGCCCGATTGATTTCGGGCGCTTGGGAAACAGTCCTTTTCAAAAAACCGCTGAATATCAAGAATCGGGCGCTTTTAATTCAAACGGCGGCGAAATTGTTAGAAGAAGAGAATGAGAAGAGAGAAAAAGGGGAGACGAGAGAGAAAGGGGAGACGAGAGAGAAAGGGGAACAGAGGGAAGAGATAGATGTGAGGCCGGCGACAACCGTTATTTTCACGGGCATTGACCGCCACCTGACGTTTGTCAAAGACCCCGACCTTTCGGCAATAACGGAAATTGAAGTTATTGATGTCACCCCGCCGGAACCGCCGTGGCTGGCGGATTGTGTCAGACGGCTGGATGGCGCTGATATTTTCGGCGACCTTCAGATTCGGTTCACGGAAAAAATCGCGGACCTCTCCGTTTACCAAGGGGATAAAACCATCTATCCCTGCCGCTCCTCGGGATTAAAGGGGAAGTTCCTTGATTCCGACAGGATTGATGAAAAGGAAGACGGGTGGCGCCTCGTCGGCTGCGACACGTCCAAAAGGATTGCCGAGGCGCTGTATCCCGATTTGAAATATGAGTTTTTTGAAATGTGCCCGATGCGATCGGAATTGACAAAACCCGAAAAACCGTTCATCACAAGATGCTGCAAATCCGAAAATTCAGGCAACATTGTCAAAATAAACGGACAGACGGGAATCATTGTTCATTGGGGGACGGGCGAATGGCAAATCGCCGAAAGCATTCGGAAACTGGCGCTTGAACTTCAAAAAGAAGAATGAATGAAAAATGAAAAAAAAGGCAGAAGAAGGATCAAAAGGAGAACTGAATATGAATAAGACAGCATTGATTACCGGCGCTTCAAGCGGTATCGGCCGCGAATTGGCAAAAGTCTTCGCGGGCAACGGGTACGATTTGATTCTCACGGCACGAAATGAAAAGAAACTGGGAACATTAAAAGACAAACTTGAAGCGAAATACGGCATCAAGGCATTTGTCATCATCAAAGATTTGTCTCAAAAAGACGCGGCGCAGGATGTTTTCAATGAAGTCGGAAAAGCCGGTCTTTCCGTTGACGTTCTTGTCAACAACGCAGGATTTGGCGACTATAAGCGCTATGCGGATGCCGATTGGTGGAAACAGTTTGACATCGTGCAGGTCAATATTCTCGCTTTAATGCAAATGACAAGATTATTCCTCCCTCAAATGATACAAAAAGGAGACGGGAAAATCTTGAATATGGCGTCCATGGCGGCTTTTGCGCCGGGGCCGTTTATGTCCGTTTACTACGCGTCAAAAGCGTTTGTCCTTTCCTTCTCGGAAGCGTTGGCGGCCGAATTGAAAGGAAGCGGCGTTACGGTGACGGCCGTGTGCCCGGGGCCGACAAAAACAGGATTTGAAGAAGCGGCGGGAAGCGGCGCAAGGAAATTGTTTGATACCGCCAAAAGAGCCTCAGCCAAAAAAGTGGCTTTGTTTTCCTATCAAGCAACAATGAGCGGAAAAATCGTCGCCGTTCCCGGTTTCAAATACAAAATTGCGGCATCGGGGCAAAAAATACTTCCTCGCCGCGCGGTTTCGGCGTTTATTTTAAAATTGCAGGGTGAAAAATAAAAAAAACGAATAAGGCTAATCAATAAATCAAACAAAATTATTCAAATAAAGCAAATCAAACGCCCTCTTTGTGAAATCTTAAAAAACAAGTTTATGAAAAGAAGGGCGTTCATTTTTCTTAATTTTTACTTTAAAACCTTTTTAATTTTTTTTTTAAACTTTTTTAAAACTTTCAGTAATGAACTCTTTTTCCCGACGCGTCGCGGTGATATTTGCCAAACTCGGAATCCGTCAACGTTTCTGCTTTGAAAACGGGACCGTCTTTACAGACGCGAACGCCGAGGGTGTCCATACAGCAAGAGCCGCAGACGCCGATTCCGCATTTAAAATAACGCTCCATTGAAAATTCGGTTTTGGAGACGGCTTGTTTGTCAATCAAAATCTTCATGACGAATTTCAACATCAATTCGGGGCCGCAGACATAGATTTTATCGAATTTTGTCAAATCAAGGCCGTTTAAAACATCCGTCACAAACCCCTTTTTGCCTTTGGAACCGTCATCGGTTGTCAGAATGACATCTCCCGTTTCAGCGAAGCGCTCTTCAAAAATCAAATCGGATTCGCTTCTGGCGCCTAAAACGGTCGTGACGGAAGCGCCGATGTCTTTTGATTTCTCGGCAAGGGGCGCAAGGGGCGCGGCGCCGATGCCGCCGGAAACGATGAGGACCCGTTCTCCCTTTTCGGGCAGCGTAAACGGATTTCCGAGGGGACCGCGCAAACCGACGCTGTCACCAACCTTCAATTGAAAGAGCGCTTGCGTTGCCGGGCCGACCACTTGGAAAGTCACGCCATTTGTGTAGGAGCAGCCGAGAGGGATTTCGTCAACGCCGCGGATCCAGACCATACAGAAATGGCCGGGGGAGGCGTTTTCAAAGGATTTGTCAAAGAAAAGCGTTCGTTTGTTGTTGGCGGCTTCATCTTTCACATCAATAATTTTGGCATTCATCGGAAAGCCGGTTTTAGAATTGCAGGGTGAACTGCCTTCAATACACTGATTCGTTTGATCAGTTCGATTCGTTTGATCAGTTCGATTCGTTTGATCAGTTCGATTCGTTTGATTAGCTTGATTATTTGATTTTCCCGTCATTTTTCCGCCCGCCTCATTTTCTCCTGTGCGCCAAACCGATCAGTTCATCAAACCCGTAACCGTTTTCTTTCATGAAATTTTCGGCGCCGGTCCAAACGTCTTTGAAAACATTTTCATTTTCATAAACGGCTGAGCCGATTTGAACAGCGGACGCGCCGGCCATCATCATTTCAATCATATCTTCATAACAAGAAATGCCGCCGACACCGATAACCGGAATGTCAAGCGCCTCATACAAATCATAAACGCATTTGACCGCCGCCGGCTTGATGGAAGGTCCCGATAAACCGCCCGAACGATTGCCGAGAACAGGCCAGCCGGAATGAATGTCAATCGCCATTCCGCGAATGGTATTGATCGCGACGACAGCGTCTGCGCCGCCTGCCTGCGCCGCTTTTCCGATGTCTTTGATATTTTGGACATTCGGCGTCAGTTTGACCCAAACGGGAACATCCACCGCGTTTTTAACCGCAGCCGTCACTTCTTCAACCTGACACGGCTGACTGCCGATGTCGGCGCCGTATCCTTTGGCGTGCGGACAGCTGACATTCAGTTCAAAGGCATCCGGTCGGGACGGCAACAGCCCTTTCGCGACCGCGACAAAATCCTCGGTGCCGGCGCCGAAAACGCTGGCAATGACGGGCGCGCCCGCGCCTGTGCCGTTTTTGACAAAGTCGATTTCCTGACAGAAATCATCATAAGAAGGATTAGGCAGTCCCATGGCGTTTAAATATCCGATGACTCTGCCTTTACCGCCGTCGGCGTTTAACGCAATCATGGAAGGATTCGGATGTCCGTAAACGGGAACCGGGCCGATGGATTTCGTCACAACACCGCCGGCGCCCTTTTGAAGCATGCGTGCCATGGACGCGCCGGTTGTCCCGAGGATGCCGGCCGCTAAAAGAGTCGGATTTCTGAGAGTGACGCCTGCTGTTTGATACACGTTTGTTCGTTCCTTTTAATTTTTTAGAATTCTGATTTTCCGTTGAATTGTTTTTCCGCTGAATTGATTCTCTGCCAAATGTTTTTCCGTTTAATCCATTCCTTTTTCGCCCTTCAATTCCCGAATATGACAGATGGCTTCCTCTGCCAGCAGTTTGCCGCCGGAATCAGCCAAATATTTGCCGAGCGCTTCCGCTTCTTTTTCCCAGTTGTCGGCGGAAATTTTCTCATCCACTTTGATACTTTTCGTGCCGTCACAGGATAAAACCTCGGCGCGGACGCGAATCTTTGCGCCGTTTTGTTCAAATTTGGCGTAAGAGCCTATCGGCGTTGTACAGCCGCCTTCCAAATCACGAACAACAATTCGCTCAATTTTTGTTTCAATTTGAGACGTTTCATCGTTGAGAAGAGAAACAGCATCGACCGCCGGCGTTCCTGCAAGCGCGACGACCGCGACCGTTCCCTGATTCGGTGACGGGCAGAACATATCAAGGTCAAGCCTGACGCGGACTCTGTCCGTCCATCCCATGCGTTCCAGGCCGGCTTCTGCCAAAATGATGCCGTCATATTGTCCCGTTTCCAGTTTTTTGAGGCGGGTGTCAATGTTGCCGCGCAGTTCTTCAATAACCAAATCGCCGCGATACCGAAGAAGCTGGGCGCGGCGGCGCATGGAGCTGGTGCCGATGACCGCGTTTTTAGGCAGTTCATCAATCGTTAATCCGTCTTTTGTTAAAAGAACGTCATAAGGAGAATCGCGCGGCAGAACAGCCGCTGTCACCAATTCCGGCGGACGGGCGGTCGGCAGGTCTTTCATGGAGTGAACCGCAATTTCAATCCCTTCCGCAATCATCGCGTCATCCAGTTCCCGAACGAAAGCGCCGACGCCGGTTGAAATCTGATGAAGCGGACGATCGGTAAAACGGTCACCGTCGGTTTTTATTATCCGCTCTCCGGTTTCGACCCCTTTCTCTTTTAAAAGTGCGGCGACTTTACGCGTTTGAACCAGCGCGAGCCGGCTTCCCCTTGTTCCGATAATCATGATTCGTACTTTCCCGTTATTTTTCAAAAAATATTGTCAATCCATATTGTCAATCTGCATTCATCCAAATCAAACATCTCAAATCAAACATCTCAAATCAAACATCTCAAATCAAACCAAAATATTCAAACCGATTTCAAATCAAATTCTTTTCGACCGCTTCGGCCGTTTGTCTGAAATCCTCATCCGTGTGCGCCAATGAAATGAAATTTGTTTCAAATTGTGACGGCGGGAGGAAGACGCCCGATTTCAGCATTCGGTGGAAGAATTCCATGTAGCTTGCGGCGTCGCATTTTAAGACTTCCTGATAATTCAGGGGTTTGCCGCCGAAGAAAATGACAAACAGAGAGGACAAGCCGCCGACATAATAATCCGGTCTTTTGTCGCCGACGACATCGGACAGCATTTTGCGGAAAATATCGCCGCGCTTGTTCAGTGTTTCCTGAACTTTGTGCTCCTTCATGTAATCCAGAATGGCAATGCCGGCCGACATGGAACACGGGCTGCCGCAGAACGTGCCGGCTTGATAGACAGGGCCGCTTGGGGAAATCAGTTCCAGAATGTCTTTTCTGCCGCCGAAAATTCCAATCGGCATGCCGCCGCCGGCAATTTTGCCTAGCGTCGTTAAGTCCGGCTTAATCCCGAAATATTCTGAAGCGCCGCCGGGCGCCAGTCTGAAGCCGGTGATGACTTCATCAAAAATCAACAAGACATCATTTTCCGCCGTCAGCGCCCTTAATTCTTTCAAATAATCGCCTTTTGGCAAAACCGGCCCGATGTTTCCGAGAACCGGTTCAAGAATAACGGCGGCCATGTCCTTCTTATTCTTTTCAATCACTTCAGCCATTTTTTCAATATCGTTATACGGCACCTGAAGCGTGTGCTCTGTCACGCCCGTCGGAATGCCGGGGGAATTCGGTTCACCATGCGTTGTCGCGCCTGAGCCGGCTTTCACCAAAACGGCATCGTGAGCCCCATGAAAACCGCCTTCAATTTTGATAATTTTGTTCTTCTTCGTATAGCCGCGGGCCAGACGAATCGCGCTCATCGTCGCTTCCGACCCCGTTGAAACAAAACGCATCATTTCCATGGACGGGTACATTCCTTTGACCCGCTCTGCCATTTCCACTTCCAAGGCCGTCGGCGTGCCGTAAAGCCATCCCTTTTCAAGTTGATTTTCAACCGCCTGTTTGATAACGGGATGATTGTGCCCCAAAATCATCGGGCCGTAAGCCATGCAATAATCAATAAAAGCGTTGCCGTCTTCGTCGTAAATCTTGGAACCGTCAGCGGATACAGTGTAAAACGGAAACGGTTTGACGGCGCGGACGGGACTGCTGACGCCTCCCGGAATCAGCGTTTTGGCAGTCTTATACAACTCTTCGGATTTTTCAAAATTCATAACGGTCACCGTATTATTTGGGATAATTGGGATAATTGGAGTTTAAAATAATTGGAATAATTAAAATAATTGATATTTATTTCGCTTGTTTTTCATTTTGATGGTTTAATTGATAATTTATGATTTTTTGCCGTCAAAATTTTCGCCATTTCCTTGGCGTAATACGTAATAATCATGTCTGCTCCCGCTCTTTTCATGGCAGTGCAGGCTTCAAAGAAGCACTTTTCTTCATCCAGCCAGCCTTTTTCGGCGGCGGCTTTAATCATGGAATATTCGCCGCTCACTTGATAAACAGCGAGAGGCATTCCGAATTCCTGCTTGATCCGGTACACGATATCCAAATACGGCATGCCGGGCTTGACCATCAAAATGTCGGCGCCTTCTAAGACATCCAACTCGGTTTCCCGAATCGCTTCGTCACTGTTCGCCGGGTCCATTTGGTATTCCGAGCGGTCACCGAAACAAAAACCGGAGTCGGCAGCGTCTCTGAACGGGCCGTAAAAGACGGACGCGTATTTGGAAGAATAAGACATGATCGGCGTGTTTTTAAAACCGTTGTCATCCAACTCAATACGAATGGCTTCAACCATGCCGTCCATCATTCCCGAAGGCGCGACAATGTCGGCGCCGGCTTTGGCGTGGCTGACGGCAATTTTTCCGAGAATCGGAAGCGTGACATCATTGACAACGCCGCGCGTCTCAAAATCAACGATACCGCAGTGGCCGTGGTCCGTGTATTCGCACATACAAAGGTCGGTGATGACAATCAAGTCTTTTCCGAATTCGGTTTTAATGCGGCGGACAGCCGTTTGAACGACATCGTTATCGCCGTAAGCGGACGTGCCTTGCGCATCTTTCGTTTTCGGGATCCCGAAAATCAAAACCGCGGGAATGCCGAGGTCATAAGCTTCGCGAGCGGCTTCAACCGCCATAGAAAGCGGCCAGCGCATAACGCCCGGCATAGAAGAGACTTCCGTTTTTTCCGCCGCGTTTTCATCAATAAAAAACGGATAAATCAGGTCATCAACACAGACAGTGTTTTCCCTGACCATGTTTTTCAATTTCCCGTATCTTAAACGCCTCATTCGGATTTGTGGAAACATAACGATTCTCCCGGTCTTTGAAAATTTATAAAACAAAGTGTATGGACAAAATGAATGAACTAAATGAATGAACAAATATGAATGAACTAAATGAATGAACTAAATGAATGAACTAAATGTGAATGAACTAAGTTGAACGAATATAAAATAACTTTCGCATTCGATGGCTTTGAACGAAAAGTCCTCAAATGCACGAAAAAAAAATCAGTTTACACAAAAGCTATTACTTTTCGCGCCTTCCTTGGCAGCGTTATCAATCACTCTCTGAATAAAATCAGTCTTTGAATCGGTATAGAGAATGCGGTCACCGTTCACTTCCTCAACAAGACGCATTTTCAATCTCCCGTATTCTTCGGCTATGTCTTTATTGCTCAGCAAAGCGTTTCGGAATAATGTTTGGCGACGGTTTTCCTCGCTGTCTTTGTGACACACATAAAAGTGATAATCCATAAAGTCGTCGGGAATAAGCCGCTTAAACACCTCGCGTTCTTTAATGCCTTGGTCGCCGGTATGCTTAAACCCTGCTTTTTCAAGACGCTCTGCAATCGCAGGGAACACATCATAAGAGTCCATTAACGCGACAATATCAATGATGGGTTTGGCGCACAGACCGGGAACTGAGGTGCTGCCAACGTGCTTGATTTCAAGTATCAAGTCGCCGATTTGTTCCATCAAGTAATTGCGGATGCGTTCAAATTCGTTAATCCAATTTGGGTCGTATGGCAGAACAACGAACGTTTTCGACAATTTCGGCATTAACTGCTATTCCTCTCTTATTTGTTCAATGAACCGCAACTCTTCTTCAAAAGTTGTGTTTTGTAAAAGCCTTATTTTTTTCAGTCAATAATCATCGGCGACATGTCACCTTTCATTTTCGTTGAAATCAATTCTTTCACTTTATCATAATCCAAGCCCTGACCGAGAAGCCACATCAATTTAACAAAAACCGCTTCCGTCGTCTGGTCAGCCGCTTCGGCGACGCCCGCGTCTTTCATAGCGAGGCCGGTTTCATACGTCTCAAGCGCCGTTTTGCCGTTTATACACTGTGACGTCACAACGACGGGGATTTTTTTGTCGGCGGCTCTCATTAAAGCGGGGATCCAGTCTTCTGAGACATGGCCGAGGCCGACGCCTTCAAGGACGATTCCCTTATAGCCTTTTTCGATGTAATAATCAAAAATCGCGGCGTCAGCTCCCGGGACGAATTTGACGATGGCGCATTTCTCTTCTAAAAGCGGCGTTATTTTCAGCGCGTTTTCGCCGCGGCGGGCGTAATCTGTAAAGCCGGATAAAAAGGTCAATTCGCCTGTGAAATAATCCATGTTCGCGATTGGGGACATATTGACCGACTTGAACGTGTCGCGGCGGGAGGTGTGCATTTTTCGGGCTTTGACGGCGCGGTGAAGCGCGCAGTAGTCATCGGAGACGGAACCGTGCATGACAATCAAAACTTCCGCGATATCACCGGCGGCGGCGCGGGCGGCGCACATCATATTCATGTGATTGTCGCTGCTCGGGCGGTCAGGGCTGCGCTGGGCGCCGGTAAAGACAATCGGAACAGGCGTATCAATCATGTAAGCGGCGGCGGCGGCGGTGTAAGTCATCGTATCGGTGCCGTGCGTTACAATAATTCCGTCGGCGCCGGCTTTGATTTCATCGTAAATGACCTGCGCCAGCTCTTTCCAATTCTTCGGTTTCATGTTTTCGGAAAGCAAACAAAAAACATCGCGGATTTTAAAGTCAGCAAACCCTTCAAGTTCGGGAACTTCCAAAAGAATGTCTTCGCCCGTAAACGAAGGCGCAACCGTCTGCGTCTCGGGATTCAGGTACGTCGCAATCGTTCCGCCGGTTGTAATAATCGTAATCTTCTTGCCTGAGGGGGAGGCGATAATACCCGCGCCCTTGGCAGTATTTCGAACAACCTGTTTCGGCGGCTCCGTCTCGGCGGTGGCCGTTTGCATAAGCGTAATTTGAACTTCCTTTTCTAAAAAACCGGCGACATATCCGCCGCCTGCCATCTTCAGCGTAATATACCCCGCCTCCCCCGGAATCACGCGGCCTTCAAAGACAACGCCGTCTTTTTCAACTTTAACAAAATCTCCTGTTTTAAATACCATAAATTTCCCTCATGTCGGTTTTAAATAATGATTAATAAAAAAATAAAACTGATGAATCGAATTGATGAATTACTGATGAATCGAATTGATAAATCACTGATGAATCACCGGTAAATCATTGAAGAATCAAAGAGATTTTTTCACTTCTTCAATCATCGCGTCCAATGCGTTTTGAACGGACAGGTTCATTGCCAGAATCTCTTTTTGCAGAAGCGCCAATCTTTTCCTTTTCGCCGCCAGCGCGTTTTTCATTTGATCCGGCGCGGGGCCGCCGAATCCTGCCCGTCTTTTGACGTTTGACATCGGCTCCAACGCTTCAAGGACCGCTTTTTCAGTCAATCCCTTTTCTGACAGCTTATAACCGAGAACATCAGCCGAAACGGTATCAATGTCCTTTAAAGACGGCATATCGCCGCTTCTGCCAAGCGTCCCGACAATGTGGTGCGCTGTTCGAAACGGAGCGCCTGTGTCACGAACGATTGTATCGGCAAGTTCTGTCGCCGTTGTAAAACCGGCGGAGGATTGCCGCGCCATCACATCTTCGTGAACAGTAAGCGTCTCCATAATGCCCGCCATCACATGAACGGAAGCTATCGTAACGCCGGCGCTTTTTATGATATGGGGCGTCGCTTCCTGTAAGTCGCGGTTGTAACTGAGCGGAAGGCCTTTGCAAATGGTCAACAGCGCCATCAGTGAGCCGGCAACCGTTCCTGATTTCCCGCGCATCAATTCGGCGGTATCCGGATTTTTCTTTTGCGGCATGATTGAAGACGTGGAAGCATATGTATCATCCAGTTCCACGAAATTGAATTCGGACCCTGACCACAAAATCAACTCTTCTGCCATCCGGCTCAGATGAATCATAATATTGGAAAAGACTGCCGCGCATTCGATTAAAAAGTCGCGGCTGCTGACGGCATCCATGGAGTTGGTCATCGGCCCGGCAAATCCGAGATGCTGCGCGGTGATATGCCTGTCAATCGGAAATCCGGTGGACGCGAAGGCGGCAGACCCGAGCGGGCAGATGTTGACGCGGCTGTAAGCGGAAATGACCCTTTCGATATCACGTTCAAAAGCGTCGGCATGCGCCGTCAAATGATGCGCAAAAGTCGTCGGCTGCGCATGCTGAAGGTGCGTAAAGCCGGGTATCAGTGTCTGAATATGTTTCTCAGCCAAAGCGGTCAAAACGTTTTCCAAAAGAATCAACTCTTCTAAAAGAGAAAGAAGTTCGGCGCGCAGGGCAAACCGGATGCAGGTTGAAACTTCATCATTACGGGAGCGGCCCGAGTGCATTCTGCCGCCGGCGTCAGCGCCGATGAGGTCAATCAGGCGCGATTCCAAAGAAATATGAATGTCTTCGTAACTGACATCAAGCATCTGCATGCCTTCTTCTCGGATTGTCATTAAGCCCGACAGAATCTTGGCGCAATTCTCCTCAGAAATGATATTTTGTTCTTTCAGCATCAGCGTATGCGCCATGTCCACATAGATGTCCGCCTCAAAAATCCATTGATCGGCGTCCATGGAAGAGGTGTAAGCCCGTACCGCTTCACCGGGCGTCTTACTCAGACGGCCGCGCCTTAAAATGTCACTCATAGTTGTTCTTCCCGGTCATTGATGAGATAATTATTGTAATAAATGAAAATAAATGAAAAAGTTGTGTAGATTGTGTAGAACTAAGATGTTCAAATATTAAAATAAATCCTGAAAATTCCCAAATCCGCTCGGTTAAGAAGCGAACAGATATTGAATAATTTTCATATTTTGTTTTCATATTTCGTTTTCATATTTCGTTTTCATATTTGTTTTCATATTTGTTTTCATATTTGTTTTCATATTTAGTATTTTATTTTGAAACATGAATATACTGATGATATAATGTTAGGTATACTTTTAAATAGTTTAAGATATCTATACTAAATTGTTAGCAGAATTAATGGAATTAATTAAGTTGTTAACGTATCCTCTTCCAAAAAACGAAATCGAATCACAAAAAACGTCCTTAGAATTCACATGGTTGGAATTCACAAAAAACTCCCTTAAAAACGCATTAAAAAACGTGCAAGCTCCCTTAAAGCGAAAATATTCGTTCTGCCGAGCGAATATCTGAAACATTCATAAATTTACCCAATTTGCGAGTATTGATAATTTATCAAAATTCGCAAATTCGGTCTTCCTCTTTTTTTTAATTTCTTGAAAGCAGCCGAAGGTATCGAAAAGAAACCGCAGGAATCAATCGATAAAAACCAATCTGCAAAAAGCAATCGATAAAAACCAATCTGCAAAAAGAAATCGGTGAAAACAATCGGTGAAACAATCGGTGAAAAGTAGCCGTAGGTATCAAAAAGAAACCTCTAAAATCAATCGGTGAAAATCAATCGGTGAAAACAATTGGTGAAATCAATCGGTAAATTGATCGGTGAAGAGAAATCGGTGAAGTCTCTTCAATCCGTATTTTTTTAAGGGGCGGGGCGAATCGGAATACAAATTTCCGTCAGATAATATTCTTCGGGAACGCCCGGTCCGTTATAATAATATTCATACGAAGGCAGTACCATTTCATATTTGTTTTCTGAAATCCAAGCCATGATTTCGTTGTAAAGCGATTCCATTTGACTGTAAGGGCCGAGGTACATACAGGAGAGAACAATGCCTGCCGGAATGACACCCGCTTTGATTTCCCCAACGCCCGAAAGAGGCGCTGCGAGTGGGAAACCCATTTCAACATCCATATCCGACATGTCGCCAAACGAATGGAAAGCGACAAAAGGGATGCCGGAAAGACGTTTTCCTTCTTTTTTGAGATATTCTTCCATTTGACCGTAGCAAGCGCCGATGTGTTTCGGCAACTCCTGAACGGATGTTCGGAGACGAATTGAAAGAATGGGCTGTTCGGGTTTTTCCAATATTTCAATGTTTGAGATTTTCGGCATGTTCAGAACTCCTTCAGTTGACAGGTTGATCAGATGAATCAGTTGTATCAGATGAATCAGTTGTATCAGATGAATCGTTGTATCAGGTGAATCAGTTGTATCAGATAGTATTAGACGTATCTGTGGTAAAAAAGATTGGAGGATGAGGCAGAACAAAAAAGTTCTGCCTCGTATGTGTAAAATAAACAAATGAAATAATTGAAATGAAAATGACCGGAATGTAATAAACTGAGTTGTAATTATAGAGTTGTATTAATTGAGTTGTAACAATTGTAATGACAATTGTAAACGAAGCGTTAAGAATATGCTTCAAGGTTTGTTTGGGTCACGGAATACGTAATTCGCGTTCTTCTTTCTTCAAATTGTTCATAATAGCCGGCTCTTTGAACCAAACCTTTAAAGAATTCGTTTTCGGCGGGGCGTTCAAACGAAATGCCGGTAATATTTTTTTTGGAATCGTTGTTTTCACTGATTTCGATTTTTTCGTTGTTTTCGATTTTTTCATTGATTTCGATTGTGGCGTTCATGATAAATTCTCCCTGTCATTTTTTTTTGAGACAGTAAACCTTAGTATGTCTCAGATTGGTATTAAAAGGAAGCAATGCGGGGTGAAAGTATTGAGGCGTTCGTAGCGTCTTGAAAAGTCTTTCAGGTGTTGAAATTTTGGAGTAAATCGGATTTGTCAGGATTTTTATATAAAGCAACATTAAAATCATTACCCATAAAGGTAATACATGGAACCCAAATCCAAACGTTCATATACTGATATTGGCAACTAGGTTTAATTGGGAAATATAAATCGTTTTTAGAAAAAACGGCTTTTTTATGAAATTTCCGATACAGCAAATCACATCAAATAAACATTATTGTGTTTTTGAAGCAATTTATTGCTTTCATAAACTTATCAGTGTTATGAAAAAAGGGGTTAAGTTATGAAAAAAGTTTTACCGATACTTATTGTATTGATAATGTCCGTTTTGTTGAGTTCCGTCTGTCTTGCAGATGACGGCGGCGAAAACGATAAAGAGCCGCTGAGATATGTTGTTTTCTCAGGGTACTCCAGTCAAAACAACGTCTTAAAAGAACTCGCTGAAAAATACGACGAAGACGGCGTAAACATCGAAGTGACTGTGTTTGAAATCGCTGATATGACAAGCGGAACCGAACAGCAGCAGAGAATAACAAACGCAATCATGAACGCCGACGTCATATCCATTTACATGGTCGGGGCGGCAACCTTCGGGCACATCCAAGAGCCCATGGGACACGCAATCGGGAAAAACGTCTACATCTTTGATGACGTTTCAAGAGGCAATTTATATGCGTCTCATCCCTCGGGCTACCTCTTTGCGGGCACGGCAACCACGCCCTTCAACGCAACCATGATGTCCTACTGGACAAACGCTACCTACGCGAGCGAAAATATGGAGTACATGATCAGTTTCGTTCTGCTGGGCTTGTACGGGGAAGATACACTGAAAGAAAAGTTCGGCATTGAAGGATTGGAGTTTTTACCGGTTATCCGTCTCCCCGACATGTTCATCTATCACCCGAAAATCAACGTGACGGATATCAGAGAGTGCTTCATCGTCGAATACGATGATTACATGGCGTGGTACGAATCCGAAAAGGACATCGAAAGCGAATACCAATATCGGTACGACCCGTCAAAACCAACGGTGGGCATCTTCTTTTACAGAAGCTACTTCCCTGACAGCTTGGACCCTATTGATAAATTAATTGCGGAATATGAAAAAAGAGGCGTCAACGCCTTGGCAATTACCAATGACAGATATATCAACAACAGCACAGTGGATATCGTTGTCAATTTCCAATATCTTTCAAATCCGCCGGTTTTGAATTATGAAGAAATGGGGTTGCCTATAATCAATTTAGTTTTCGCGGACCAGACCTATGAGAATTGGCTGAACACGACAAATCCGCTGACAATGACGCCGACTAAAATCATATATCCCGAAAGATACGGTTCCGTTGACCCAATCGTCGTTGCGTCAACCGAGAGAAACGCTGCCGGAAGAACTGTCAGAATCGGCATCCCCGAACAGATTGACTTGCTTGTCGGCAGGACAGTCAATTATTTGGACCTCCAAAGAATGGAAAACGCCGACAAAGATATCGCTTTAATTTACTACAACCACGGCGGCGGAAAAGGAAATATCGGCGCGTCTTACTTAGATGTCCCCGCCAGTCTCATTTACGTTTTAGAAGGCCTGAAAAACGCCGATGACGCTTTTAACATCGATTTGAGTAAAGCGCCGTCCTCGTATGAGCTGACCCAAACGATGATCAATCAGGGTATTAACATCGGCGGGTGGGCGCCGGGCGAACTTAAAAAGATGATCGGTGACTTTGACGTTTCCGACGGCAAAAACTATTATGACACCGGCAAAGCCGTTTTGGTTTCAGAACATCTCTACATGAAATGGTTCAGAGAAGCATATTTGGGCGAATGGTTTGAAAACACGCTCGCCGACCTTCCCGAAGACGAACAGATCAAGAGATTTGACAAACAAACCGAACTTTACGAAGCAAAATTAAAAGAAGTCGAAGACGCATGGGGCACCGCTCCGGGAAAGGTCATGGTGTACCAAGGATACATTGTTATTCCGTACATCGATGTGACGGATGACGCGTCAAAGGGGCGCTTCATTCTGACACCGCAACCGTCCCGCGGCACTTCCGAAAACGCCCAGACACTCTACCACAGCGCAACCTTGCCGCCGACGCACCAGTACATCGCGTTTTATTTGTGGCTCCAAAACAAAGACCTCGTCAAATCCGAAGAATACGGATTCGGCGCGGACGCAATCATCCACTTCGGAACGCACGGCACACAAGAATGGCTGCCCGGTCAAGAATCCGGACTTTCCCGCTACGAATGGCCTGCATTTTTAATTGGGAATCTCCCCGTTGTCTACCCCTACATCGTTGATGTGGTCGGTGAAGGCATGCAAGCGAAAAGACGCGGAAACGCGGTTCTTGTTGACCACATGACGCCGGCAATTGTTTACGCTGACCTTTACGGCGATTATGACGTGCTTAAAAATTCTATTGTCAGTTTTGAATCCTTGCATCTGATTGATGAGGTCAAAGCCGAACACAAAAAGACAATTATTCGATTGATTATCTCAACCGGAATCGGCAGAGAACTCGGCGTCACGGCGGAATCATTAGAGAAAATGACCGATGACGAATTCGATGACATTTTGGAAGACGTTGATGAAATATTGGAAGACTTGAGATTGGAATACATGCCTTTCGGTTTACACGTTTTCGGCCAACCCTTAAAAGGACAAAGCTTGACCGAAATGGTTCTCTCCATGCTCGGCACCGGCTATGTCAAATATGTCACCGGCATTGACGGCATCGTCTACGAAGACGCTGTCGGGCTCATCCAAGACGCTTTAAGCAAGGGAAAATCAGACTCCGTCATTGATGACTATTTCGAAGCGAAGAGCCAAAAGGACGCCGAATACATCATTCCCGCAATCAGTAGCGGCGAAGCTGACAAAATCAACAGCTATTTGGACACCGGCCTTTACTATTCCGGATTATTGAACCTGACGACCCAAGAAATCACTCAATTGGTCAAAGCTTTGGAAGGAAAATTCATCTTCTCAAAACCCGGCGGCGACCCCGTGACCAACGCGCCCGGCCCGGCCGGCGGCGAAAGGGGAGTTGTTCCGACCGGCGGCAACTTCTACAACTTTGACAACAGAAAGATGCCCACAGAGCAAGCATGGAATACAGCGGTTCCGTTAACGAATCAATTGCTTTTGAGCCATTACGAAAAGCACGGCGAATGGCCTCGAACCATCGGCTTTGTCTTGTTCGCGGGCGAATCAACCAGATCGGAAGGCGTCATGGAGTCGCAAATACTCTTTGTCCTCGGCGTCAAACCGATATGGAATGAAACCGCCCTTGTTACCGGATTTTATCCGTTAAAAGAGGAAGAGCTGAGAATAACTGTGGACAGAGACCTGTATTACAAAGAATACAATGAAAAAGGCGAAGTCGTCAAATCGACTCTTCTCGCGCAAAAAGGAGATGTCCTCACTCGCCCGCGCATTGATATTGTTGTCGAAATTTCAAGCCTTTACCGCGACACCTATCCCGACAAAGTCCGTTTGATTGACGAAGCTGTCCGAAAAGTGTATTACTGGCATGACAACCCGTATGTCAGAGGAACCGGCGAAACACGTGAATCATGGACAACCGCCGGCCCTGCCAACTACGTTTATGAGAACACGCAAGAACTCATAAAGAAGACGGCTTATGGAGAGCCCAAATTCGACGAATTCGGCAATCCCGACAGAAATGACCCGAATCAGGCGCTTCTTTCCCGCGTTTTCGGAACGGTTTTCGGAACGTACAATATCGGATTGTCGGAACTGATTGAGGCTGACGAGCACTGGAACGATACGAGCGATTTGGCGAAACATTTCATTAACCAAATGGGATTCGCCTACACCAGCCTTGGCGAATGGGGAACGGCCAATAACAACTATGTGTTTGAATATCTCCTTTCAAATGTCGCCATAACTGTTCACAGCCGTTCAACACCGTTATACGGCGTTCTTGACAACGATGACTTCTACCAGTTCCTCGGCGGATTAAACGCAGCCGTTGCCTACGCCAGCGGCAAATACCCGGATTCGTATATCATGAATCTGAGAAAGGGCGACGGCGTTATGGAACCGCTTTCAAAGTTCATTGAAAACGAAATTCGAGCGCGTTATACGAACCAGAAATGGATTGACGGTATGCAGCAGCACGGTTACGCCGGCGCCCGCGAGTTCTCCAAAGTTGTTGATTACATGTGGGGTTGGTCTGCGCTTCAGCCGGATTTAATCACGGCCGATATGTGGAATTCAGTCTACGAAAGCTTCCTGACAGGAGATAACGGTGACTGGCTGAAGTCCGACCCGCAGTACTCTTACAGCCACCAATCCGCGTTAGCCCGTATGATTTCAGTGGCGACAAAGGAAGACGGAAAATATTGGAACCCAACCACTGATGTCATGAATCATCTGGTTGTCGACTTTGTTGAATCCGTTCTCGAACACGGCGTTGCCTGCTGCCACCACACCTGCGGCAACCCGACCTTTGTCAGATTCATAGAAGGACAGATGGCTGTCGCGGGCATCAACAAAGAAGACCAAGAGAAATTCATGCAGATCATGGAAACTGTGATGGAAAGATCGTTTGAAAGAACAGAATCGACACCAAGCATCACAGCCGCCACCGGTTTCGGTCAGGCAATCATCGCTGACGCCCCCCGCTTTTCAGAAAGCGAAAGAGAACAGGAAGGCGGCGGCGGCTACGGCACCGACATCGGCCAAGCCCCCGGCGAAGTTGTGGGATACGAAATGACATCATCCGTCCTCGGCGAAACCGTCAACAGCATCCGCAATTTCAATCAAAACCCGACATTCTCGGCGTCCAGCATGTTCGCCATCATCTTCGTTGTCCTGATTGTCGGCGCAATTTTCTACGGATTCCGCCGTAAAGATTGAAAACGATGAATTGAAGCAAGAAACAACAAGAAACAAGCAAGAAATAAGCAAGAAACAAAAGCAAGAAACAAGCAAGACAAGCAAGAAACAAAAGCAAGAAACAAGCAAGACAAGCAAGAAACAAAAGCAAGAAACAAGCAAGACAAGCAAGAAACAAAAGCAAGAAACGAAGCAAAAGAAATCCATCTTTTGCTTCTTTATTTTTTTGAAAACGAAATTCATTTGAAATATTTTTTCAGTTCAGCCGGCGCTTTCAAAACCTGAATGTTTTCCATTTTCTTCAGTTTTTTTGCGTTGACAACATCTATTTTTCTCATTTTCAATTCAAATTCGCGTCCGTTTGGCGCCTTCGTTTTTATTTTTCCTTTTTTGCCGTCCACCGGATAAATGTAAATCGGCGTATCCCCCTTTGCGCATTGGCCGACGGCGTTTGTCAGTAATGTGTCGCTGATGCCGTAAACAATTTTGGCAACTGTATTGGCTGTCGCCGGCGAGACGATGAGCGCGTCATATTGCCCTGTCTGCAAATCGCCGAGAATGAACGGCGAATTCGCCCCCCTCTCAACTGCACAGGAATCAAAATCAGTTGACACGGTTTCGAATTGTCTGTACCATTTCAGAACGGTTTCGCCCTCTAAAGAAACGAAAACATCAATACGCCACCCTCTTTCCTTGACCGCGCGCATCACGTCAATCGTTTCTTCCAGTTTGTCGCCGGCGCCGGTAATGCCCCAAGCCAACCGGCGGGTCGGTACACGTATTTCTTTTTTTGCCATAGATATCTCCAAATTCCCTTCAGAAGTAATTATAAAAAAACGAAAATGATTGTTTAGAATAGGTTTTCTTGTTATAAATGATTATGGAAAAATCGAAAAGAATGAAAAACAAAAAACACAAAACCGAGACGAAAAAACAAACACAAAACATAAAACCGAGAAGAAATAAAACAAAAAAAAACATAAAACCACCTCCATTTTCGGAGTTGGGCGATGCGAAGCAGCGCACAAATTCGAAAATGGAGATTGCTGCAAAAAAATAAAGAGAAATAACAAACAGTATTTTTTTTGAAAAAACCAAGATATGACGAGACAGAAATAAGATAAAATGCGATGAAGCGGTGCGTCAAAAACGAAGAAAAAATAATAAAAAAAACAAAAACTAAAACAAAAACTAAAACAAAAACTAAAACGAAAGAACAAAAATGAAAGAACAAAAATGAAAGAACAAAAAAAGAAGGATTTTACTCCTCAATCACCGGCAAAGTCTGTCCGCCGTAAGGCATAACCGAGAACTTGGCTTTCGGATTTTCTGAAAGAACACGCGCGATGGCTTCTTCAATCGTTGCGCACGGCTCAAAAAATGCCTCGCGAGCGGCTTCGTCAGAGAGGGATGAAACCAAATACAGATTGAAACGAATAGACGCGGCGGCGGTTGTCGCCGCCTTGTGGCCGCCGAATTCAAACTCCTTTTTAAAACGAGCAATGGCGTCGGCCGCGGTTTTGCAGGATTTGTTCCAGCGGTCATAAACATCGTTGCCGATGCCGTCGCGGCATTCGGAGACAACGATTATGGAACCGCCTTCGGCAACGGCCTGCGTCGCGTTATCAAGCGCTTTGTTCGTTTGGTATAAATTGATATCTTTCGGGTAGCCGCCGCAGGAGACAATGACGGCGTCGGCGGGCGGCGCCTTGACTTTGTAAAGCGCGTCAACGACCAACACGCCTTTTCGGTGCGCTTCAATGAAATCGCCGGCAAACGCGGCAACGACTTGTTTACGGCTGTCCAACACAACATTCAAGATAAAATCAAGGCCTACCTTTTTCACGGCTTCCTCAAGGTCTGCACGGACAGGGCTGTCAACGCGTCCCGATACAGCATTTTTCTCAATCATCATTTTATGGTTGGCAATCACCGAACTTTCAGAACTGACGCCGGGTAAAACGGACTTGGCGCCGCCGCTGTAGCCGGCGTAATAATGAAATCCGATTTCTCCGATTCCGATGATAAAATCATTTTTCGGAATGTCCTCATAAATTTCAATCGGCGTTCCGCGGGAAGTCTGACCAAAAGACGTCACAGGGTATGAACCGACTTCATGCTGAACAAATTTGTATCGGCTGTAAACACCTTCGCCGAGAAGTTCCTTCATTTCATCTTCCGTGTTCGCGCGGTGAAGGCCAAGCGCAAAATAAAAAGTAATATTTTCATCAGGAACGCCCGCTGCTTCCAGTTCCTCCAAAACGAAAGGAATCAAATAAGCGGATGGCGTCGGGCGTGTAATGTCATTGATAATAACGGCGATCTTATGACTCGGGCCGACAGACTCGGACAATCTTTTCGTTCCGACAGGCGCTGCCAGAGCGCTTCGGATAATATCATCGGGTGAGCCGACAGAGGTATCCTCGCCGGACGGAAGAATCGTTCCCGAAAAACAGGATTCCGGCAATTCAAAAGACAATTGGCCGCTCCCGTAAGGAACCGATATTTTATTGGATGTCATAAGGTGTCACTCTTTTTATGCTTAGAAGCCGAATATACGTTTAAATAACTTATGACCGGATATAAACTGTTTTTCATACAATTCAACGGATATAAACGGTTCTTAATTAACTGTTCTTAATTTATTGCATAGAAAACAATTATGTTGACTGTGTTGACGTGTTGACGTGTTGACTGTGTTGACGGTGTTGACGTGTTGACAGTGTTGACGGTGTTGACGTGTTGACGGTGTTGACGTGTTGACGGTGTTGACGGTGTTGACGGTGTTGACGGTGCAGATAACATCGATAACTGCTTGAAGCAAGTGAAATTGAAAATCTTGAAAAACCGGAATACGGAGAGAATCATGGACGAAATAAAAAAAATATCCGAACTTGACGAAAATCAAATGAATCAAGCTATAAACGTCTTTATCGAAGGTTTTTATCATATCATTTCGGTCGTTTCAAAGGACAAGGAAAAGTTGCATTGGCTGTTCAAAAATTCCTTTGACTGCGATACAACCTACGCCTATCTTCAAAACGGTGAAGCTGTGGGCTTTTTAGGGTTGGGGAATTATCAAAAACGCGCGTTGAACTTGAACAGGGAAAATTTTATGAAGACACTTCCCGACACCCTGTCCGCTTTTGCGGGAAAAACCATGTATAAGGCGATGTATTCAACGATGTGCAAACCTCACGCCGGCAGCCCTCACGAAATCTTCATCGACTTTATCGCAACGAGCCCCGAATACAGAAGCACAGGCATCGGTACAAAGTTAATCGAATTTATCCGCAGCGATTTAGGCTATAATGCCATCGGACTCGATGTCATGACAAAAAATCCGAGAGCAAAGAAATTTTACGAGAGAATGGGATTTAAGGTCATCAAAACCAGATTAGACCTTATGACGCGGCTGCAGGGTTTCGGCGGGCGTATCGTTATGAAATGGGAAGCGGAATAAGCCGTATTGTTTGGAATAAATAAGCTAATATGTCCCTTACGCACATAAGACAATGAAATGATTGATAACGCAAGACAACGCATATGACAACGCGTATGACAACGCATATGACAACGCATATGACAACGCATATGACAACGCATATGATAACGCATATGATAACGCATATGATAACGCATATGATAACGCATATGATAACGCATATGATAATGCATATGATAATGCATAAGACGATTGATAACATAGGGCAATGCATAAGACAATGAAATAAGATGAAAGATGATTGATATGAACAATACATTCATTGCTAAAGTCGAATTATTTGAACGCGAAATGGGCTGGCATTATGTTTCCGTCCCGTCCGAATTAAGCAAGCCGCTTGAACATCTTTCAGACCGCGGGCTTATTGCGGTCACCGCGAAGGTCGGCAACTCGAGCTGGCCGACATCCCTGTTGCCGATGGGCAACGGAACGCATTTTATTGCCTTGCCCGCAAAAGTGCGTCAAAAAGAAAAGATATCTGTCGGCATGGCGATTGAAATGTTCTTTGAAGTAAGGATAAGGTAAAGCCGATAAATCCGATAAATCCGATCGGAAATATCGGTTATGCCGACATCGGTAATTTTAATATCGATTATGCTTATTTGGTAATGTTGAATCGGTTTATGCCGGTGTCGATTTGTGCCGATTTGTGCCGATATCGGTACGCTGACAGAAAAATGGGGAATGTTCCCGAAAAAAGGAGTAAAGATGTTTGAAACCATTATGCTGATAATTAACGATTTTTTGTTTAATTACGGTTATCTCAGTTTATTTATCAGCGCGTTTGTCGCCGCTTCTTTGGTTATGTTCAGCCCGGAAGTTCTCATTGCCTTGATGTTTAAGACACACAACTTCTGGCTCATAATATTTGTGGCAACGGCGGGCAGTTACTTCGGTTCCTTGACAACTTATCTCTTCGGATACTGGGGCGTCCATAAAATTTCAAACCGGTTTGAAATCATCAGCCCCGAAAAATATGAAAAAGGATTGCAACAATTCAAAAAATACGGCGCGTGGTTGCTGCTTTTTACATCGGTTCCTGTCATCGGAGACGTTTTTCCGTTTGTTGCCGGCGCCGTTCGGTACGACTTTAAGAGATTCACAATATTGGTCCTTATCGGAAAATTCGTGCGTTTTACATTGGTTTTGCTTCTTTGCCATCTGGGGTATGACATAACCACAAACTTTATATTTTAATGATAGCGGGCAACCTGTTTTTCCTGTCATCCCGTTTCTTTAAAAGAAAGAACGGGTAATTGAATCGTGTGTAAGCTATATATATTATATAAACATAACAGTTTATATTCAATTCACTTTTTCATTATTCATTACATTTTTTCATTGACACATTAACGCCACAAATATTACGTCATATTATTATGCCACATATATTACGTCATATTATTACGCCACATATATTACGTCATAAATATTCAAAGAAACGAGCCGAGGGACAAGGTTGAACGGAAAACTCAGATACAGCGGAACTGAAAAGATTGAGAAAAGGATATTCGACGAACTGGAAGAAAAAATTGAGATGCGTATGGACGCCATTGAGGATGACCTGCGCCTTTCGGTTATTTCGGAAATCCGAGAAGAACTTCAGCCGGAGACGGTGCCATATGACAGACTTCGCCTCATCGAACAGCGCCTTCATGAATTATCAACAACGCAAGACGGTATCGTCCGCGAAATCGTTGATTTGAAAACATCATTAAACGCGCTGTCCAAACAGCTTGAAAAGGTCCGCACGCCTGATATTTACGAGATGCCCAAAACGTTGTCTTACGAAAAACCGAAAAGCAACGATTATTCATCCTCCCCTTCCTATTCCTCTTCCAACTCCTCAAACCCCTCAAATCCCTCCAACCCCTCTCCTCCATCCGACTCCCCCTTCTCTTCTTACACGCCTTATCCGTCCGCTACGCCGGAGCCGTCTAAAAAGACAACAATTCCGGGATTCGGCGGCCGGCCCGAGCCTGCAGGCCCCGCGACACCGATTTCGCCGGTATCGTTTACCTCCCGCAAATCTGACGGCTGGGAATATCAGGAATTTGTTCCCGCAAAAAAAAATAACGCGGAACCTGAAAAATTCGTGCCCGCCAAAACAATTCCGGCAAGCAACGATCCCTTTTATTTCGCGGACACCGATGATGAAATTCTGGACGTCTCCGCTTTGAACGAATCCGCGGCTCCGGAATACAAATCTGCGGCGTCTTCGGGTCAAAGACTCGCGGCGCCTTCGGGCCAAAGACTCGCGGCGCCTTCGGGACAAAAACCCGCGGCTGCTCCTTCTCAAAACACATTCTCGGTTCAAAAGATCCCGAAAAAAGCCGAGCCCGACCTTCCCGACAACAGCGAATACATCATCGGCACCAACAAAGTGAAACGAAAAGGCGACGAAGATGAAGATTGCAATGCCGGCTGCGAATACATCATTGCCGAAAAAGACCCCGGAGGCCGCAAATTCGGCGGACGGCGCGGCGGCAAACCGCAGCAGGCGAAGCAAGAGCGCGTCATTACAAACAATGACAACGACACGGATATTTTCACATACGAATAAAACGAATAAAAATTGAACTTGAGGGGAAAGCGCTCACGGGAGATTAAGCAGTGTTTATCAAAGAAATAGAATTTGTCAATTTCAAATCCTTCGGCAAACGGGTCAAGATACCGTTTTGTGAAGGATTTACAGCCATTTCCGGACCCAACGGCAGCGGGAAGTCCAACATCATCGACGGAATACTTTTTGCTCTCGGTCTGTCCGGGTCAAAAACCATGCGCGCCGAAAAATTGACAGATTTGATTTTCAACGACTCCAAATCCAAACAACCCGAATTCGCTCAGGTCACAATTACTTTTGACAACAGCGACCGCAAAGCGCCGGTCGAAGCGGATGAGTTTGAAATTTCGCGAAAAATTAAACAAACGAAGTCCGGCTATTACAGCTATTTCTATTTTAACGGCAAAGCCGTCAGCTTAACCGAAGTGCACGAACTTCTCGGAAAAGCGGGCGTCATGCCTGAAGGTTACAACGTTGTCATGCAAGGCGATATTTCTCAAATTACAGCCAAAATGAGCCCGATTGAACGCCGCAAAATCATTGATGAAATCGCGGGCGTCGCGGAATTTGATGAAAAGAAACAAAAATCGCTGGGCGAGCTGGATATTGTCAAAGAGCAAATTGAAAAAATCGATATTATCATTGAAGAAGTCAAAATACAGCTCGACCGCCTGTCATCCGAGAGAGAGCACGCTCTTAAATACCGAATGCTTCGCGAAGAGAAGAAAAAATATGAAGGGTATTTGATTTTATCCAAATTAAAGGACGCCAAAACCGAATTAGCGAATGTGGAAAACGAAATCGCGAAATACGAATCTTTGGAATCCGAAACGGAAGAAAAAATCAGAGAACGCGAAACCGAGCTGGGCGAAACGGAAGCCGAACTGACGGCGTTGAACACCGAAATCCGCCAAAAAGGAGAAGACGAGCAAATCCGCATCAAGAAAGAGGTTGAAGAAATCAAAGGCCAAATCGCGCGGGCGAAAGAAAGCATCGGCGTTTTGGAACGCGAAGAAAACGGGTTTGACGCCAAGCGCAGAGACTTATTTGTCAAAATCGACGGCCGCAAAAAAGAAATTCAGGAACATGAGGAAGCTCTGGCAGAAGAACTGAGAAAAGAGCAGGCTGTCTTAAAGGAACAATCGGACCGAAACGCCGAAAAAATCATACTGGCTTCCAAAATCGCTGAAATCGACCAAAAATTCTCGGAACAGACAACCATTTCAAATCAAAAGCGCGACGAGTTGGAGACGGTAAAAAACGATAAGAATCAGCTTATTCGCGACGAAGACCGCTTAACCGACGCGCTTCGCCGCAAAGCATCGGAAGTCAAAGACATCGAAGATGAAATCACCGAAGCGAAAGACAATGCAAAAAACGCGGAAAGCGACACGAAAATTGCGGAATATGACATTTCTAAACTTATTGAAGAATCCGACAAACTCAAAAAAGATGTCGATGACCTTGAATCGGCGCATAAAAGACTTTCCGATGACAAGAAAAAGCTGGAAGATCAGGCTTCGGTCAAAGAAAAAGAATACGGCGTCATCGAAGCTCGCGTTCGGGCAACCGAAGTCGGCAGCACATACACGCAGGCCGTTGAAGAAGTTTTAAAGGCCGCCAAGAAGGAAGAACTGTACGGCATTATCGGCGCCGTCGCGAATTTGGGCAGCGCTGACCCCGAATACGCCAAAGCTTTGGAGATTGCCGCCGGCGCGAAAATGCAGGCAATCATTGTTGAAACGGATGCCGACGCGGAACACGCGATTAATTACCTGAAGCGCAAAAACCTCGGCCGCGCAACGTTTTTACCTCTCAGTAAGATGGAACAAAGGAGAGGCCTTCCTGAAGTCAAAGCGCCCGGATTTATCGGATACGCCGTTGATTTGATTGATTATGAAACGGAATACGAATCGGCGTTTTGGTATGTTTTTCGAGATACCGTTGTGATTGACACGCTTGAAAACGCGCGCCGGTCTCTGGGCAGATACAGAATGGTGACACTTGACGGCGATACGCTTGAGAAAAGCGGCGCGATGATTGGCGGTTCCGTTTCTCAAAAATCCCGCGTGTCGTTTGCGGCAACAGAACGTGACCGTTTGGATTCTTTGAGTTCCGAAATCCGCGAGATTTACAAGAAGCGCGCGGAACTGATTACAAAACTGGATGATTTGGATGGCAAAATATCGTCGTCCGGCAAGCGCATCAACGCGATTTCAAATGAAATTTCCAAGAAGGAAATGCGAATCGAAGAAATCAAGGACCGCGAAAGCCGCCTGACTGAAATTTTGGAATCCAAGCAGGGCAGTCTTGACGCTTTGGGCGAAGAGCGCGTCCGGCTGAAAAACGAGATGAACGACGTGATTGAACGGCGCCTTGTCAAAGAGGAAGAACAAAAAGTCCTGGAAGCGGAGATTAAAGAAATCGATGCCGAATTAAACGACCCCGAGTTGGAAGAGTTCCGCAAAAAAGCGCAGCGGGTCGATGATGAGATCCGGCGTTTGAAAGAGAGGGCCGCCGATATCAAATCAGACATGAACGCTCTTGAGCTCTCAAAGAAACACGCAGAAGACATAATAAGCGAGACGAAAAAAGACATCGAAGAGCTTGACGAAAGGAAAAGAACGGGCAAAGACAGCATGACCGCGCTTTGGGCGGAGATTGACGGCTATCTGAAAATGCAGCAGCAAAATGAAGCCCGTGAAATTGAGATTTCAAACGAGTTAAAAGAATTGAGAGAAAAAAGAGAAGCGACGGAGCAGAAAGCCGAAGACGCGCGCCGCAAATTGGACAAAATCCGCTTCTCCTTTGAAGAGGTCAAGCGCCACAAAGATTCCTGCGCTTTGACAAAGACGACGCTTGAGAAGCAATACATTGACTTATCCAACGAAGTGAGAGAAAGGGGACTGGACACAGCCGCCTGCGATGAGGATATTCCGTCTTATCACACCGTTTACATCACAATCGAAGCCCTTGAAAAAGAGATGCTGTCGCTTGAGCCGGTGAATATGCGCGCGATTGATGAATACGATGAAGTCAACGCCCGCCAAGAAACGTTGACCGGGCGCCGCGATACGCTCTTTTCCGAGCGCGAGGAGCTTTTGGCCCGCATCGACCAGTACGAGAAGTTAAAGCATGACACGTTTATGGAAGCCTACAGCGGGATTAACAAACATTTCACGGAAGTCTTTTTTGAATTGGCTGACGGCCACGGCGAATTGCTTTTGGAAAATCCGCATGACCCGTTTGCCGGCGGCATGATTCTTCACGCGCAGCCCAAGGGCAAAAATATTCTCCGTCTGGAAGCGATGTCGGGCGGCGAGAAGAGTTTAACGGCCCTCGCGTTTATCATCGCCATTCAAAGTTACCGGCCGGCGCCGTTTTATGTTTTTGACGAGGTTGACCAGAACTTAGACGGCTGGAATGTCGAACGAGTCGCGGCGCGTATCGATAAATCCGCGAGCGAGGCACAGTTTGTTGTGATTTCGCTCAGGAAACCGATGCTTGAGCAGTCGGACAGAATTATCGGCGTCACCCAAATGGAAGGCATAACAAGCATCACGGGAGTGAAATCAACATGAGTTCAGTTATCAGTCAATTATTTATTGATGACCGCGTCAATGATAAAGCCGGCAAAAATAAAAATCGGAACAGAAACATTGACCATGATGATATGAAAAGAAACACCGGTCATGATGATATGGACAGAAATACCGGTCATGATGATATGGACAGAAATACCGGTCATGATGATATGGACAGAAACACTGGTCATGATGATATGGATAGAAATGACCATGACGCTATGGACAGAAATGACCGTACTGCCATGAAAAGAAACGGAGATGAAGGAAATATGAAAAACGAAAATGCAAAATTTTACTTCATTGATTCACTCGGCGCCAGCTTGGCCGACAGCGGTATTAATGTTGACGCTCTTGACTTTTCATCATTTATCGGCAACGAGCCGATTGAAATTCTCGTCGAACTTGCTAAAAACGGCAAGATTGACCCGTGGAACATTGATATTGTTCACGTCACGGACACGTTTTTAAACAAAATCGAAGAGCTCCAGCAGATGGACCTTCGCATCTCCGGCCGAACGCTTTTGTACTCATGCGTTTTGCTTCGAATGAAATCGACCGGTCTTTTTTTGGAAGAGGAAGAAATTTTAGAAGAATTGTATGAAGACAGCGATATCGAGGAAGAATTTAACATCGATGAATTCAACATGCCGCTTCTTCCTGTTCGCCGGTCCGCCCGCCGCCCGGTCACGCTGAAAGAGCTGATCGAAGAGCTGAAAAAAGCGGAAAAAGATGTCATCAAAAGAAAAGAGCACTTAAAAGCGGAAAGCTCGCGCCGTTACATTGACATCGAATTGACAACAAAAGACGTGTTAAACATCGCGCACGATGAAGCGATTCTGAGAAGGACCGGCACGCTTTTGGAACTTTTAAGGCGCCTCTTCACGAAACAGGAATTCGTGACGCTGGACGAACTCTTTGAAATCGACGGCGCTGACCGTATCATGGACTACATCACGCTTTTGTTCCTGACGTCAATGAAAGAAATCGTTTTGCACCAAAAAGAAATGTACGGCACCTTGTTCATTTATCCCTTTGACGTCGCTTTTGAAAACAAAATCGCCGACGAAACCGGAATGCCGATTGAAGCCGATTCGGCGGAATCATGAATTCAAATTATAACGAACGGATTTCACTATCGGGAAAGCGCATCAACCGTTCATTTGACTGATTGTTATGACAGATGAGAATACCGCAAAACAAATTATCGAAGCGGCTTTGTTTGCCGCCGGCAGCACGGTGACGACAGAGACCCTCATGAAGATTTCCGGCCTCGGCAAAAAAGAAGTCACGCGTTTGACCGCCGATTTGAAAAAGGAATACGAAGACCGTCATTCCGGTATTGAAATCGCTGATCTTTCCGGCCGCTTCGTGATGCAAATAAAGCCGGAGTATGCTGAAAAAGTGAAAGACGTCGCGCCGAAAGAGCTGACATCGCCGCAGCTGAAAACGTTGTCGATTGTCGCTTACCACCAGCCGATTACAAAGGCGGAAGTTGTTGAAATGCGCGGCGCCAACGCTTACGATCACATCAATGAATTGCATGAGCGCGGTTTCGTTGACTTAAAACCGCACGGCCGAACAACAATGATGACGACGACTCGTCTGTTTGCCGAGTATTTCGGTCTCGGGTCAACGGATTCGGCGGAAGTCCGAAACAAAATGGTTGAAATTTTCAGGGCGGGCGGCGGCCAAAGTGATATTTCTCGTTTCAATCCCCTCAAGAGATTGGCTGTGACGGAAATGTATGAGTCTCTCATGCGCATGTGCGGCATTACAAATTACAAAGTCGTCAACCCGTACAGCCCGTCAGAAGAGGATTTAAAAATTCTGGTTGACACCGACATTTTGGTCTTAGCCAAAGGCTATGCCGACCGCCTTTCAGAATTAAATCCGCCATACGGCGGCCGTGTTTTGGAAATGTCTTCAACCACGTTCAGCGACTTAATCGAAGATATCCGCCTGATTGAAAAAGAACTCGGCGAGGACTTTTCGCGCTTCGGGAAACATTCAAAGAAAGAAGAAAACATCAACGACCTCAAGGAACTTTTGGAGATTTACCGCAACAAGGCGCTGATGGTTAAAACAAAAGCAAGTCCGGCAACAGAAATGTCTGCCAAAATCCTCGGCGAACTCGGTATCGGGCTGTCGACAGACGGCATAATCGTGGCGCCGGATTACGGCACGTCGAGCAAAGGCAAGAAAGTCAAAAAGGGAGAAGTGGTTTTCCCCACTCACAAAAGCCAATCCGGTAATTTAATCAAGCGCGTCTGCGACAAATACGACGCGGTTATCGGCGGTTTAAAAGAAATCGATAAAGCTGAAAGAGAAAACGTCAAAGCTGAAAAGGAAGTCACCAAAGCCGAAAAAGAAGTCGCCAAAGCTGAAAAAGAAGTTGCTGATGAAGTTGCTAAAGCTGAAAAAGAACGCGCTAAAGCCGAAAAAGAACGCGCTAAAGCCGAAAAGGAAAGAGCAAAAGCTGAAAAGTAAATCTCTAAAGCCGAAAAAGAAGTTGCCAAAGCCGAAAAAGAAAGCGGCAAAGCTGAAAATAAATCTCTAAAGCTGAAAATAAATCTCTAAAGCTGAAAAGTAAATTCCCAAAGCCGAAAAAGAAAGCGCCGGTAAATCAAAAACAAAGCCGGTTCAGCCGAAAACCGATGCGTAAAACTTCTCGTTCAAATTCCAAAAAAAAGTAAAAGGGTGACGGACGAATTTTTTTTTCTTATTCTTCGTCGTCGACGTCATCAAAGTTTTTGTAGCTGTCGGTTCCGACCATGGCGGCGGCGATTGAATCAATACCGTCCAACCATTCGGAGACGATGCTTTCTTCGGGAAGGATTGTTAAATATTCTTCATCAAAAGGTTTGCCTGAAATGACCATGGCGCCGATTTTCGCGACAATGAGGAAAACTTCCTCAATATCTTCTTTCTCTTCGGCGGCGCCGGCTTCTTTAATCATCTTCTTGATGTCGGCTGTTTTTTCGTAATCATTCAGGAAATACAATTCAAATCCGGCAAGCGAACAGCTGAGCGAGTCTTGAACGGACATAATCATGATGTCGGCGTCTTCTGAAATCGGCATAACGTCTGCCAAAACAATGTCTTGGATCTGCGCTAAAATTTCAAGCGCGCTTTCTTCGCCCATGACGCCTTTTTCAAAACGGGCGGCGATTTTCAGGCACGACAGAATGACATCGTCAGCCATGTTCACGAAAATCATCGCGCATTTTTCAGCCTTTTCTTCATTTTCAAGGGAAAACCCGGAGTCTTTTATTTGTGAAATCCAGTTGTCCCAGCGGGACTTTGAATAAAATTCATAATAAGGCATACATTTTTCCGTCATAATTTTACCCTTTTCTCTTTTTAACCCTTTAATCTCTTTATTTAACACGACAAATTATTCTTCATTAATTTCATTCTGCTTCATTCTAATAACATTCTGCTTCATTAATTTCATTCTGCTTCATTAAATTTCATTCTAAAACTAAGATTACTCGCTTATAGGTTTTTCCGTCTTTTTCAACGCCTTCAAAAACGTCTTTAACGACACATTTATCCCCTTTTAAGAGTCCCTTCGGGGCGAACAATTCATTGTTCAGCGTATCATCGCTGTCTTCGTTTTTAACTTTAACGGGGTCAAATGAAATCTTTGCGCCTTCTACCGCCCTTTTGGAATCGACATACGCTTCAATCGGCGCGTTCTTAACGCTTACTGCCAAAACGCCGCCGTCATGAAGCTCGCAGCTCAAAAGCGTTGAATTCCGAACGGCGACAATCTCGTATTTTCTGCCGGGGTCTAAATTCAGGCAGGTCCCGCGGATCTTGCATTTTTTACATTCAGCCTGCTCTTCTAAAAAGATGAATGTCTCGCCGGGTTTTGCTAAGCGTTTCCCGATAACCGTGATTTTGGCAGCGTTTGTCATAATTAAATCCTTTGAATAATTGTCAAATCGATTCGGTTTCGGAATCGATTCTTTTTTCATTTTGTCTAAAACGTTTGTTCTTCTTAAATGACTTTCGTTGTAACGACCTTTTAACTGATTTTTGTTACAATTCTGTTATTTAATTCTGCTATAATCCTGTTATTAATTCTGCTGTAATCCTGTTATTAATTCTGCTGTAATCCTGTTATTAATTCTGCTGTAATCCTGTCATATCATCGTTATACTATTGTTATTGCGGCCTTTAAATGACTTTCGTCACCATGGCCGTCTTTTCGGCGGCTTCCCGCGTCAGCCCGCCGCCGAGGATTGTATACCTTTCGGGGCGGATTGAATGCGCTTTTAACAGCGCTTCGATGATATCTTCGTCGGAAACGCCCATCTCGCGGGCGGAAGTCGGCGCGCCGATTTGAATCAGCGCGTTTCGGATTTTTTCCCAGTTCCCGCCGTGCAGGTACATTGTCATAATCGAGCCGACGGCGCATTGTTCGCCATGAAGCGCCGGCTTTTTCGCGATTCGGTCAAGCGCGTGGCTGAACATGTGTTCCGCGCCAGACGCGGGCCGCGATGACCCGGCAACGCTCATTGCCGCGCCGCTGAGAACGAGCGCTTTTATGGTAATCCGCGCCGAGCTTTCCAGTCCCGGGCGAATGAATTCCGCCGAGTTTAAAATCATGTCGGCGCTCATGTAAGCCATCAAAGACGCAGAACGGCTGAACGGTTCGTTTTTGAGGCGGGACGCGAGTTCCCAGTCCAAAACGGATGAATAGTTTGAAATCACGTCGCCGCATCCGGCAGCCATGAGGCGAAACGGCGCTTTTGCAATAATTTCCGTGTCGGCGACCACCGCAATGGGCGCTTGCGCGTCCACGGATTTGGATTTATGGTCAGAATGAATGGAAGCGCGCGACGAAACAATACCGTCGTGCGACGCGGCTGTCGGGACGCTGATAAACGGAACATCGCAGTTTCTGGAGGACAGCTTTGCCAAATCAATGGACCGGCCGCTGCCGACACCAAGGAAGCAGTCCGCTTCAAACGCTTTTCCCGCTTCCGTAATCTTTTCAACTTCTTCGGGAGAAGCTTTGTCGGATACATAAACTTCAGAAAGGCCGCCCGCGGTTTCAATATTTCCTGCGATAATTTTTCCGGCAATATCCGCCGTGTTCTTGCCGGTGACGATAAACGCTTTGCCGTTCAGTTTCAGCTTTTTCAAGACATCGGGAATCGCGTTCAAAACGTCTTTTCCGATTAAAACTTCCCGCGGAAATTCCATCCATCTCATGGAACGGTTTTCATCTTCCCGCCATTCGGCAGGATTGCATTGGTCATCGCCGTATTTCATAATTATCATGTTCCCTTTCGTTATTGACAGTTTCAGTTTATTCAAATATGATTGTTTAAATATAAAACCTATAGGTTGCGGCGTTTGCAGCATTTCGCTTATTATTTATATTCTGATTTTAAATAGAACCTGTGAGCATTTACTTTTGTATTTCCCGGATATTTTCAGTTTAATTTCAATCCAATTCCTATCGTGATTATTCGCTTCGTGATTATTCGTTTCGTGATTATTCGTTTCGTGATTATTCGTTTCGTGATTATTCGTTTCGTGATTATTCGTTTCGTGATTATTCGTTTCGTGATTATTCGTTTCGTGATTATTCGTTTC